>JAEULF010000394.1 GCA_016793965.1 Alphaproteobacteria bacterium
GGCGGCGATCCCGTCCGCGACCTGCTGCAGCCGGTCGGTGCGTCGCGCGCCGATCGCGACCTTCGCGCCGGACCGCGCGAGGACCGCCGCGAAGTGGGCGCCAAGGCCGCTCGACGCTCCCGTGACGAGCGCCACGTGCCCGGACAGATCCACGGTCAAGCTCATCTCGATTCCTCCGGTTCGCCGCCCTCAGCGGCTCTCGCCGAGAGCCTTGGCCCTGTCGCGCAGGACGAATTTCTGGATCTTCCCGGTCGACGTCTTCGGCAGCGGCCCGAAGACGACGGTGCGCGGCACCTTGAACCGCGCCAGCCGGTCGCGGCACCACGCGATGACGTCGTCCGCGGACGGCGGCTCGACGCCGGGCTTGGGCGTCACGAACGCGCAGGGCGACTCGCCCCAGTGCGCGTCGGGCCGCGCGACGACGGCAGCCTCCATCACCTTCGGGTGCTTGTAGAGCGCCTCCTCCACCTCAAGGGAGGAGATGTTCTCGCCGCCGGAGATGATGATGTCCTTCGACCGGTCCTTGACCTCGACCACGCCGTCGGGGTGCCGCACCGCAAGGTCTCCGGTGCGGAACCAGCCGTCGCGGAAGGCGTCGGCCGTGGCCTTCGGGTTCTTGAGGTAGCCTTTCATGACGGTGCTGCCGCGCAGCAGGATCTCTCCGATCGTCGCGCCGTCGGCCGGTACGTCGCGATCGGTGGCCGCGTCGACGACGCGGACGTCAGCGACCGTCGGGTTGCCGAGGCCCTGCCTCGCCATCCGCGCCGCGCGCCCGTCCAGGTCGAGCCCGTCCCAATCCGCCTGCGGGAAGCAGGTGATCGCAGGCCCGTAGGTCTCCGTCAGGCCGTAGGCGTGAGTGACGGCGAAGCCGAGGCGCTCCATCGCCGCGATCACGGCTGAGGGCGGTGCCGCGCCGCCGGTGAGGACGCGGCAGGTCTGGGAGAAGCTGCGCCGCTGGTCGTCAGGCGCATGGATCAGCAGGTTCAGGACGATCGGCGCCCCGCAGATCAAGGTGACGCCGTGCTCGGCGATCAGGGGATAGATCAAGGACGGATCGACGCGCCGCAGGCAGACATGCGTCCCCGCCGCAGCGGTGACGGCCCAGGTGAAGCACCAGCCGTTGCAGTGGAACATCGGCAACGTCCAGAGATAGGCCAGGTGGCGCGGCAGCTGGTAGGCCGCAACGTTGCCGAGCGCGTTCAGGAAGGCGCCGCGATGGTGATACACGACGCCTTTGGGATTCCCGGTCGTGCCGGAGGTGTAGTTGAGCGCGATCGCGTCCCACTCGTCGGCGGGTCCGCCCCACGGGCCGGCGGGATCGCCATCGGCCAGGAACGTCTCGTAGTCCATGCGACCGATCCGCGGCGCCAGGGCCTCGCCCGGCGCGGGGTGCCGCTCGTCGATGTCGATCACCAGCGGCCGCGCCGAGCAGCGCGCGAGCGCATCGGCCATGACCTTGCCGAAGGCTCGGTCGACGATGACGATGCGGGCCTCGGCATGGTCGAGGATGAAGGCGATGGTCGCGGCGTCCAGCCGGACATTGATGGCATTGAGGACGGCACCGGCCATGGGGACGCCGTAATGCGCCTCCAGGAGCGCAGGCACGTTGGGCGCCATCACGGCGACCGTGTCGCCGCGCCCGATGCCGCGCTTGCGCAGGGCAGAGGCGAGCCTGCGGCATCGCGCCGCGAGGTCGGCGTAGGTGAAGCGCAGCGGGCCATGCACGACGGCCACGCGCTCCGGGAAAGCCTCGGCCGCGCGCCGCAGGAAATCGATCGGCGTCAGCGGCCTGAAATTGGCAGGGCCGCGGTCAAGGTCGCGGTCGAACATGGTCGGCGCAATGCCGTTCCCGTTGCCCGTCTCGCTCGTCATGCATCCTCCCCGGGGCGGCGCGGCATCAGGGCGGCGCGCCCAGGCGCTGGGGGCCGCATCCCATCCTGCGCTATGGTCCAGGCGACGGCCAGGGCGGTCAAGCCGCCGGCCGCGGCATAGCGGGTCGGCAGCAGCGCATGATGCACATCGACTACTTCGCCGATACGGTTTGCCCGTGGTGCTATATCGGCTACCGCCGCTTGCGCCAGGCGATCGCGGCGATCGGCCCTGGCGATGCGGCGCCGGCTCTCTCCTGGCGAAGCTTCCAGCTCAATCCAGGCCTGCCTCCCGATGGCATCGACCGCGATCGCTACCTGGCCGCGCGGTTCGGCGGTCTCGCGGCCGCGCAGCGCGTGCACGCGGCGATCAGCCGCACGGCGGCCGCCGATGGCTTGGCGATCGACTTCGGGCGCATCGCCCGCGTCCCCAACACGCTGGATTCCCATCGCCTGATCCGACTCGCTGCCGCGCATGGGCGCGGATCGCAAGCGATCGAGGCCCTGCAGAGCAGCTATTTCTCGCAGGGCCGGGATATCGGCGACCGTGCCACGCTGATCGGCATCGGCGAGAGCTGCGGTCTCGCGGCAGGGTCGATCCAGGCGCATCTCGAATCGCCTGACGGCACCGACGCCGTGCTCAACGACGAGCGCGACGGCCGCGCTTTCGGCATCGCCGGCGTGCCGTTCCTGCTCGTCAACCGCCGCTATGCGATCGCCGGCGTGCAGCCGGTCGAGGTCTTGGTCCAGGTCCTTGCCCTCGGCCGGGGCGACGCCGGGGAAGCGTGACGGCGCCGAGCTCTTCGCAACCGCACAAGCAGTTGCATGGCGGCCGCGACGCATCGTGCGGCCCTCGAATGCCGCTCGGCCCTGGCGATGGTGTGCACGTTACGGCAGCCCGTCGCTGCACGTAACGCCGCTCAGGTCGCGGTCGCCGCGAGGTCGGAGACCAGCTTGTGCACCCCCGCCAGCCTTCGCTTCGGCTCGTCCCAGGCACGTTGGCAGACCAGCCGATGATCGGGCCGCAGCTTGACTGAGCCGATCTGCGCCTGGATGTAGGCGACCAACTTGTCCGGCCGCGCGAACCGGTTGCCGCGGAACGCCACGACGGCGCCTTTCGGCCCGGCCTCGATCTTCTCGATCCCCGCGACCCGGCAGAGTTGCTTGATGGCCACGACCTTCAGGAGGTTGCCGACCTCGTCCGGCAGCGGGCCGAAGCGATCGATCAGCTCGGCTGCGAATGCCTCGATCTCCTGGGGCTCCGCCAGGCCTGCCAGCCGCCTGTAAAGGCCGAGCCGGACTCCGAGATCAGCCACATAGCTCTCCGGGATCAGCACAGCCGAGCCAATGCTGATGGTCGGTGTCCATGCGTCGCGCTCGGCCGCCGCGGCACCGTCGTCGCCGCGGACGGCCGCCACGGCCTCCTCCAGCATCTGCTGGTAGAGCTCGATGCCGACCTCGCGGACATGGCCGGATTGCTCCTCGCCGAGAAGGTTGCCAGCGCCGCGGATGTCCATGTCGTGGCTGGCCAGGGTGAACCCGGCGCCGAGCGTGTCGAGCGTCTGCATCACGTGCAGGCGGCGCTTGGCCGCCTCGGTCGGCGGCTTGCCCTCCGGCAGCGTCAAGTAGGCATAGGCGCGTTGCTTCGAGCGACCGATCCGTCCGCGGATCTGGTAAAGCTGCGCCAGGCCGAACATGTCGGCACGGTGCACGACGAGGGTGTTGGCCGTCGGAACGTCGAGCCCCGACTCGACGATGTTCGTGGCGAGCAGGACATCGTACTTCCGGTCGTAGAAGCCGTTCATCACCTCGTCGAGCTCGCTCGGCGGCAGCTTGCCGTGCGCCACGGCGACGCTGAGCTCAGGCACGATCTCCTTGAGCCGCTCGGCGATGCCGCCGATGTCCTCGATGCGCGGGCAGACGTAGAAGCTCTGGCCGCCGCGGAAGTGCTCGCGCATCAGCGCCTCGCGCACGACGACGGCGTCGTAGGGCATGACGAAGGTGCGGATCGCCAGGCGGTCGACCGGCGGCGTCGCGATCAGGCTCATCTCGCGCACGCCCGACATCGCGAGCTGCAACGTGCGCGGGATCGGCGTCGCGGTCAGCGTGAGCACGTGCACCTCCGCGCGCAGCTCCTTCAGCCGCTCCTTCTGCTTGACGCCGAAATGCTGCTCCTCGTCCACGACCATCAGCCCGAGGTCGCGGAACTTCAGGCTCTTGGACAGCAGCGCGTGCGTGCCGATCACGATGTCGACGCCGCCCTTCTCGATCATGTCCTTGACTTGCGCCTGCTCCTTGGCGGGCACGAAGCGGGAAAGCTGTGCGACCCTGACCGGCATGCCCTGGAATCGCTCGCTGAATGTCCGGAAGTGCTGCCGCGCGAGCAGGGTCGTCGGCACGATCACGGCGACCTGCAGGCCGCTCATCACTGTGGCAAAGGCGGCGCGCAGCGCGACCTCGGTCTTGCCGAACCCGACATCGCCGCAGACCAGGCGGTCCATCGGCTTTCCAGACGCCAGGTCCTCCATGGTCTCGGCAATGGCGCGGATCTGGTCGTCCGTCTCGGTGTACGGGAAGCGCGCCGCGAACTCCTCGAACATGGACTCGCTCAGCACGATCTTGGTGCCCTGCCGCAGGTGGCGCTCGGCGGCGATGCGGATGAGCTGGTCCGCGATCTCGCGGATGCGCTTCTTGACGCGCGCGCGCCGGGCTTGCCAAGCGGCACCGCCCAGGCGGTCGAGCTGCGCCGCGGAATCGGCCGAGCCGAACCGCGAGAGCACCTCGATGTTCTCGACCGGCACGTAAAGCTTGGCGTCGCCGTCGTAGAGCACGCGCAGGCAGTCATGCGCCGCGCCCCCGACCTCGATCGTCTCCAGCCCTTCGTAGCGCCCGATCCCGTGCTCGATGTGGACCACGAAATCGCCCTCGGCGAGGGCCGACACCTCGGTGAGGAAATTATCGCTCTTGGGGCGCCGGCGCGCCGGCCTGGACAGGCGCTCTCCCAGGATGTCCTGCTCGCCGATGACGACGAGGCGCTCCATCGCGAAGCCGTGCTCGACGCCCAGGACCACAACGGCCGTCGCGCGCGGCGGCATGGCGAGCGCGTCCGCCCAGGTCTCGGCCGCCTCGACCGCCTCGATGCCGTGCTCGGCCATCAAGGACACCAGGCGATCGCGCGAGCCGACGGTGAACCCGGCGACGACGACGCGGCGGCCCTTCGCGTGCTCGTCGTCAATCCTCGCGCGCACCGCGTCGAACAGGTCGCCGCGCTGGCGGGCCTCGGCGAAGCCCTCCGCCGGACGTCCGGCGAGATCGATCGCGGGTACCCCGCCCGCAGCCGCGGCGGCGACGGCGAAAGGCGACAGCCGGCCAACCGCGCGCCGTGCCAGGAGCGCGTCCCATTCCGTGCCGGGCAGGTAGAGCATGTCAGGTGGCAGCGGCTTGTATGCGCTCTCCCCTGGGGCGCGTTTCTGGGCGAGCATCGACTCGCGGGCCTGGTGGTAGTCCCGGACGATCTCCTGCCTGGCCTCGATCGCGCTCGCGACATCGGGCAGCATCAGGACGGTTGCCGCGGGCGCATAGTCGAACAGCGTCTCCAGCCGCTCGTGGAACAGCGGCAGCCAGTGCTCCATGCCGACATAGGTCCGGCCGGCGCTGATCGATTCGTAAAGCGGATCCTCGCCGCCGCCGCTGCCGAAGCGCGCGCGATAGCCCTGGCGAAAGCGCTGGATGGCGGCTTCGTCGAGCACGACCTCGCACATCGGGCGCAGCGCGATCCGGTCGAGCTTGCCGGAGCTGCGCTGGGTGAGCGGGTCGAACCGGCGGACGGATTCGAGCGAATCGCCGAAAAAGTCGAGGCGCAGCGGCTCTTCGCCGCCCGGCGCGAAGACGTCGATGATCCCGCCCCTGACGGCGAACTCGCCGGCCTCGCCGACGGTCTCCGAGCGCGCATAGCCGTTGCGCAGCAGGAAGGCGACCAGGGTCTCCGGGGAAAGCTTGCTGCCGACCTTCGCCTCCAAGGTCGTGCCGGCGACCAGCGAACGGGCGGGAACGCGCTGGAGGATCGCCGCGACGGTGGTGAGAATGGCGCGGCCGGCGGGGCCCGGCGCTGCTGCCAGGGCTGCGAGCGTCTCGATCCGGCGCGCGACGATCTCGCTACGGGGAGCCATGCGGTCATAGGGCAGGCAATCCCATGCCGGGAACTCCAGGCTGGCGACATCCGGTGCCAGAAATCCCAGTGCGGCGGCCATGCGGGCCAGCCGCGCATCGTCGGTCGCGACGACGAGCACGTCCCGCCCCTCACGCGCCAGCGCGGCAACGAGCAGAGCATCGACGCCCTCGGGCGCCCCGCCGATCGCCACGCTGCCGGGCGCCGCGAGCATCTCCGCTGCGACTTCGGCTCCGCGCACCGCCGAATCCGCAGCGCGCCCCGCGGGGCCTGGCGGCGAGGGACGGGCTGACGCCGGTACGGCGCTGATTGTCACGGTCTCTGGTCCGTCAGGGGTTGCGCTTGGCGAGGCCGTGCGCGCGATGGGCACGCAGCTTCGCGAGAATGTCGTGGAGGTCGGCCGGCGCGGCTGCCGCCCCGTCGAGCCAATCGAAGAGGATCGCGTCGTCTGCGTCCAGCAGCGCCTCGTACAGCGCGACCTCTGCCGGCGTCAGCGCACTGGCGAAGGCGTCGGCGAAGGTCCCGATGAGCAAGTCCGCCTCTTTCGTGCCTCTGTGCCAGCTGCGGTAGCGCAAGCGCTTGAGCCGGGCAGTCCAGTCCGCGGTCGGCGTGTCGGCGGACATCTGTGGTCTCCTTCGGGGCGCCAGGGATATAGACTGGCGATCCTGCCGTGTCAGCCGCCCACGCGGCCCGGCTCCACCCGCTCCTTGCCGACCAGCCTTGCGCCCGACGATCCTTTTCCCCCTGTTCGCACCGGTCGACAGCCTGCCGGGCCTCGGCCCGCGCTTGGCGCCGCTCGTCGCGAAACGGTGCGGCCCGCTCGTCGCTGACCTGATCTGGCACCTGCCGAAGGCGCTCGTGGACCGACGCTACCGTCCGACCGTGGCCGAGGCCGAGACTGGCCGGATCGCGACCGTGACGGTGACCATCGATGCCCACGAGCCGCCGGCGCACAGGCGGCAGCCCTACAAGATCCGCGCCCACGATTCCTCGGGCGCCATGGCCTTCGTCTACTTCACGCCCCATGCCGACTGGCTGAAGAAGCAGCTGCCCGTCGGTTCGCTGCGCATCGTCAGCGGCCTGGTCGAGACGTTCCGCGACGGCAAGCAGATCACGCATCCAGATCTCGTGCTGACGCCGGAGCAGGCGGACCAGGCCGACCTCGTCGAGCCGGTCTACGGACTGACGGAAGGGCTGCCGGCCAAGTCCCTCCGCCGATCCCTTGCCGCCGCGCTCGACCGCCTGCCAGCGCTTCCGGAGTGGCTCGACCCGGCATGGCGCGCGCGCAACGCCTGGCCCGACTGGGCGCAAGCGCTGCGCCAGGCCCACGCGCCGCAATCGGACGCTGACCTGGCGCCGACGGCGCCGGCGCGGTGCCGGCTTGCCTATGACGAGCTGCTGGCCAATCAACTGGCCCTTGCTCTGGTGCGGGAACGCCGGCGTCGGCGCGCCGGGCGCGTCCTGCGCGGAGACGGGCGGCACGTCGGCGCGATCCAGGCGGCTCTTCCCTTCGCGTTGACGGCCAGCCAGGACCAGGCGATCGGGGAGATCGCCGCGGACATGGCGAGCGGCGGCCAGATGCTGCGGCTGCTGCAGGGCGACGTCGGCAGCGGCAAGACGGTCGTGGCGCTCCTCGCGATGGCGACGGCGGTCGAGGCCGGCTGCCAGGCGGCGCTGATGGCGCCGACCGAGATCCTCGCCCGCCAGCACATGGCGACCATCGAGCCGCTGGCAGCCGCCGCAGGCCTGCGCGCGGCGCTCCTGACCGGGCGCGAGAAGGGCAAGGCGCGCGACGCCTTGTTGGCCGGCCTCGACCAGGGCGCGATCGACATCGTGATCGGCACCCACGCGCTGGTCCAGGACGGCGTCGGCTTTCGCGACCTCGGCCTTGCCGTCGTTGACGAGCAGCATCGCTTCGGCGTGCACCAGCGCATGCAGCTGGCGGCCAAGGGACCGATGCCCGACGACGAGGAGAGCGGCGGCGAGCATGGGCAGGCGCGCCCGGCGCCGGTCCACACTCTCGTGATGTCGGCGACCCCGATCCCGCGCAGCTTGCTGCTGACGGCTTACGGCGACATCGAGGTCTCCCGCCTCTTGGAGAAGCCGGCCGGACGCAAGCCCGTGGACACGCGGACGCTGCCGATCGGCAGGCTGGACGAGGTCGTCGCCGGGATCGGTCGCGCGATTGCGCGCGGCGACAAGGCCTACTGGGTCTGCCCTCTGGTCGAGGAATCCGAGGACAGCGACCTGGCCGCCGCAAGCGAGCGCTATGCGGCGCTCGAACAGGTGTTCCCCGGCAAGGTCGGCCTGGTGCACGGCCGGATGAAGGGCGGGGAAAAGGACAAGGCCATGGCGGCGTTCGCCGGCCGAAGCGAGGACGGCACCGCGGTCGCGCCGGGACTGCAAACGCAGGTGCTCGTGGCAACGACCGTCATCGAGGTCGGGGTCGACGTTCCGCAGGCAACGGTGATCGTCATCGAGCATGCCGAGCGGTTCGGCATGGCGCAGCTCCACCAACTGCGAGGCCGCGTCGGCCGCGGCAGCGCACCTTCAAGTTGCGTACTTCTCTATGCGCCTCCGCTCGGCGAGACGGCGCGGGCGCGGCTCGAGGTTCTGCGCGACACCGACGACGGATTCAGGATCGCCGAGGAGGATCTGCGCCTGCGCGGCGGCGGCGAGCTGCTGGGGACGCGCCAGAGCGGCTTGCCGCAGTTCCGCGTGGCGGACTGGACGGCCCATGGCGACCTCATGGCCGCCGCGCGCGACGACGCGAAGATGATCGTCGAGACGGATCCGAGGCTGCGGACCGCGCGCGGGCAGGCGCTGCGTCACCTCCTCTACCTGTTCCAGCGGGATTCCGCCGTTCGGACGCTCGATTCCGGCTAGGCGCGCGGATAGCGCGGACACCGCTCTCACCCTTCGAGCCGGTCGAGCGACGCGCCCCCTTGCCAGGGATGCGGTAAATCTGGTGCTGTGCAGCATGCGACGATGGGGCGCCGCATGCTGCGGTCGGCGACCGGTGACGCACGAATTGCCATGGTGCCGCCACCGGCACCGCGAGGAGACGACGGTATGGCGGAGCAGAAGCTCTCGGGAATCCTGGGCGACGATGAGCGCGTCGCACCTGGCGGCCTGTTCGTCGACCCGGCTGCCCAGCTGACTGACGAGGCGTTGCTCGACCTCTACGCGACCTTGAGCGAGGACGACCTGATCCACCAGCTCAAGGAAACGGCGCGGGCAGCACGTACGGCGGCGGACGAGTACGCGCGCAAGGCCGAGCGTCTGGACACTTTGGCCAAGCGCCTGGAAGCGCAGCATCAGGCCGAGGAATCGCGGATCGCCGAGGCGCGCGGCCAGCGGTCGATCGTCGACAAGGACGTGATCGACATCCCCCCGCGCGCGCCGGCGGGTTCAGCTCCGGCCAGGAGCGCCGCGCCGCCGGCTGCGGGCGCATCGGCCGCCGGCGGAGCGTCCGCGAGCCAGGGAACCGAGGCCGCCGCGCCGAAAGGCCCGCCGAAGCCAAGCGAGCGACGCTGGTAGCCGCACGTCCGTCGCGCCTGGAGGCCAGGCGCTCTTGAGCGGTCAGCCGGCGGGCGTTCAGCCGCGGGGCTAGGATGGTCAGGAGCCGGGAATGCCGGCGAGGCGGCGCTGCTGCCGTACCGGACCGGCATCCGGTCCCGGCTTCACCAGGCGCAAGTGCCGGATCGGCGGCAAGAACCGGCGAACGAGCCCTTCGCGGTTGCGCGCGGTGACCGCGCTCTCGGTCACGGAGGCCAGGCGACCGAGCGAGAGCGCGGGCAAGGTGTCGCCGCCGATGTGGAACGCCATCGGCTCCATGGGGTCCTCGCTGAACAGCAATCCCAGGCGCAGCGCCGGAAAGAAGGTCTCGCCCGGCTCGGTCCAGCTTGCCATCCACGCGTTGTAAGCGTCTGTGCGCGCGGCTTCCGTCCAGACAGGCCGCGTGCTCCCGCGTGCCAGGAGTGCGGCAGCGTCGGCGAGCCCTGCGCGCACGACATTCGAGCGCTCGACGCTCTCGATCGTGATAGCGAAGATCATGGGAAGGGATCCAGGCGCAATGCGAACCTTGCCGGCCGACATCTTGCCACCGGTCTTCCCGCGTTTGAAGCGCCGGTGAGGCCGCCCAGACCACGGCCGATCATCTTCGTGCCTTGCAGCAGCCCTGCGCCCGTGCCGGACCCGGCACCATCCGACTCGACCATGGTGATCCCGGATGGGCTCGAACCATCGACCCTCTGATTAAAAGTCAGATGCTCTACCGCTGAGCTACGGGATCATCGCGCCAGGCGCCCGGCCGGCGCGACCATACGGGCCGACGGCGGAGCAGGTCAACTCCGAGGCCGGCGCCGACGGTGGGACGGGGATCGGATCAACGCTTCGCCGGAGCGCCGAACTTCGCGGTCAGCCTGGCAAGCGCCACCGGCGGCACGAAGGGCGTGATGTCGCCGCCGAGCCGGCAGATCTCCTTGATCAGCTTGGAGGAGATGAACTGGCTGCCTTCAGCCGCCATCAGGAACACGGTTTCCACTGCCGGGTCCAAGCGGGCGTTCATGCCGGCCATCTGGAACTCGAACTCGAAATCGGACACCGCGCGCAGGCCGCGCACGATGGCGTTGGCGCCGCAGGATACCGCGAACTGCATCAGCAGCGTCTCGAAGGGACGGACCTCGACCTTGCCGTTGATGTCGCTCCCCAGCCGCTGCAGCTCCTCGCGCACCATGGCGACGCGCTCCTCGACAGAGAAGAGCGGCCCCTTGTCGCGATTGATCGCGACGCCCACCACCAGCCGGTCGAACAGGCGCACGGCGCGCCTGATGACGTCGACATGGCCGTTGGTGATCGGGTCAAAGGTGCCTGGGTAGACGCCGATGCGCGGTCCGGCCATGGGCTGCCCCTCTCGCTGCTCTCAGGTCACGCTCGGCGCGGGCGAGCCGCTCGGCTCTCCGCCGGCCTCATCGCGAGCTGCGTCGCCGGCATCGCCGTCCTCGGCAGCCACCACCTCGCCCATCCGCGCCACGCTGACGACGCGCTCTTCTGCGGCGACGCGGAAGAGCAGGACGCCCTGGGTTCGGCGCCCGGCGATGCGCACCTGGCCGACCGGGCAACGGATGATCTGGCCCTTGTCCGTGACCAGCATGAGCTGATCCGTCGCGCGCACCGGGAACGAGCCGACGACCATGCCGTTCTTGTCCGACAGCTCGATGCCGGCGATGCCCTGGCCGCCGCGGCCGGTGGCGCGGTACTCGTAGGCCGAAGTCCGCTTGCCGAAGCCCTTGTCGGTGACCGTCAGCACGAACTGCTCGCGCTCCTCAAGGGCCGCGAACCGCACCGCGTCGAGCGTGACGCCAGCGCCGGCCTCACCCTCCTCCGCGGGCGCGGGCTCGTCTGCCCCGGCGTCTCCTGCCCCGGCCTCTCCCGCCCCGGCCTCGCCCGCCCCGGCCTCGCCCGACGCGGCGCGGCGCTTGGCGGCGGCCATGCGGATATACGCCTCGCGCTCGGTCGTGTCGGCGACGACGCCGTCCAGGATCGACAGCGATATGACCTCGTCGCCCCCGGCCAGCCTGATCGCGCGCACGCCGACCGAGCTGCGGCCGGAGAACACGCGCACGTCGGCGACGGCGAAGCGGATCGCCTTGCCGTCGCGCGTCGCGATCAGGACGTCCTGGTCCTCGCGGCAGGTCTGCACGCCGATCAGGCGGCCGACGCTCTTGCCCTCCTCGTCCTCCAGCTTCATGGCGATCTTGCCGTTCGCCATGACGCTGACGAAGTCCGAGAGCGCGTTGCGCCGGATCGTGCCGCCCTGGGTCGCGAACATGACGTGGAGCTGGGCCCAGCTCGCCTCGTCCTCGGGCATGGGCATGACGGTCGTGATGGTCTCTCCGGCTTGCAGCGGCAGCAGGTTCACCATCGCCTTGCCGCGCGATTGCGGGTTCCCCAGCGGCAGGCGGAAGACCTTGAGCTTGTAGACCATGCCGCGGGAGGAGAAGAACAGCACGGGCGTGTGCGTGTTGACGACGTAGACCTGCGTGAGCACGTCCTCGTCCTTGGTTCCCATCGCCGTGCGGCCCTTGCCGCCACGGTTCTGCAGCCGGTAGGCCGAGAGGGGCTGGCGCTTGATGTAGCCGCCCAGCGTCACCGTGACGACCATGTCCTCGCGCGCGATCAGGTCCTCGATATCGACCTCGGCCTCGGATTCCTCGATCGAGGTGCGGCGGGGCGTCGCGAACTCGGCGCGGACCTCGAGCAGCTCGGCGCGGACGATGGCGATGCGCTTCTCGCGCGACTCCAGGATGGCAACGTACTCGCCGATCTGCTTCACCAGCCCGTCCAGCTCCTCCGCGATCTTGTCCCGCTCGAGGCCTGTGAGGCGCTGCAGCCGCAGCTCCAGGATGGCGCGCGCCTGGGTCTCCGACAGCTTGTAGGTGCCGTCGGCGCCGATGCGATGCCCCGGCTCGTCGATCAACGTGATCAGTGGCGCCACATCTCCGGCCGGCCAGGCGATCGCCAGCATCTCCGCGCGAGCGGCGTCTGGATCCTTGGCGCCGCGGATCAGCGCGATCATGCGGTCGAGGTTGGCGACGGCGAGCGCCAGGCCTGCTAGGACATGGGCTCGTGCCCGCGCTTGCTCAAGCTCGTGGCCGGTGCGCTTGCGCACCACCTCCTCGCGGAAGGCGCAGAACGCCGCGAGGACGTCCTTGACCCCCATGACCTGCGGCCGGCCGGCGTCGATCGCCAGCATGTTGACGCTGAAGTTGGTCTGCAGCTGCGTGTGCTTGTAGAGCTGGTTGAGCACGACC
>JAEULF010000400.1 GCA_016793965.1 Alphaproteobacteria bacterium
CGCCGTCGCCGCCGCCATCCTGGGCGACGCCACGAAGGTGAAGTTCGTGCCGACCTCGGCGCAGCAGCGCTTCACCGCTCTGCAATCGGGCGAGATCGACGTGCTGTCGCGCAACACCACATGGACGCTGGTGCGCGACGCCTCGCTCGGCATGACCTTTGCTGGCGTCACCTTCTACGACGGCCAGGGCTTCATGGTGCCGAAGAAGCTCGGCGTGAAGAGCGCCAAGGAGCTGAACGGCGCCGAGGTCTGCGTGCAGACCGGAACGACGACCGAGCTCAACCTGTCCGACTACTTCCGCGCCAACCGCATGACCTTCAAGCCGGTCGTGTTCGAGGGGCTTGAGGAGTCGATCAAGGCGTTCTTCTCCGGTCGCTGCCAGGCCTACACGACGGATGCGTCGGGCCTCGCCTCGATCCGCTCGACCAACGCGACCAACCCGGACGATTGGGTGATCCTGCCGGAGCTGATCTCCAAGGAGCCGCTCGGGCCGGCGGTGCGCCGCGGCGACGACGAGCTGTTCGCCATCGTGAAGTGGACGGTCAATGCCCTGCTCGAGGCCGAGGAGTACGGCGTCGACTCGACCAACATCGACAAGCTGAAGGCCGAGAGCAAGAACCCGGCCGTCCAGCGCCTGGTCGGCACCTCGGGCGAGATGGGCTCCAAGCTCGGTCTCGACAACGAGTGGTCGTATCGCGCCATCAAGCAGGTCGGCAACTACGCCGAGATCTTCGACCGCAACGTCGGGCCGAAGACGTCGCTGAAGCTGGAGCGCGGCCTGAACGCGCTCTGGAACAAGGGCGGCCTCATGTACGCCCCGCCGCTGCGGTGAGCAGGGGATCGCGGGCATAGGGCGACGGGGACGATGACCGCCCCGTCGCCTGTCCACGGGTCGGGCGCTGCCGGCGCGACGCTGGCAGCGCCCAAGGTTCCGCCCTGGCGCAACCCGCGCGTCCGGGCCATCGCCTACCAGATCGTCGCCCTTTTCGTCGTCCTGCTGGTCGCCGGGCTGCTCGTGCGCAACACGCTGCAGAACCTGGAGGAGCGGCGGATCCGCACGGGCTTCGCCTTCGTCGGCCAGGAGGCCGGCTTCGAGGTCGCCGAATCGCTGATCGAGTTCAGCGCCGCCGACAGCTATGGCCGCGCCTTCGTGGTCGGAATCCTGAACACGCTCAAGGTCGCCGTCGTCGGCATCGTGCTGGCGACGATCGTGGGTTTCCTCGTCGGCATCGGGCGGCTGTCGCGCAACTGGATCGTTTCAAGGCTGTCGACGATCTACGTCGAGGCGATCCGAAACGTGCCGCTGCTGCTGCAGCTCTTCCTCTGGTACTCGATTCTCACGGGGATCCTGCCGGACACGCAATCCGTCAAGGACAGCCCGCTGCTGCCCGGCGTCTACCTGTCGAAGAGCGGGTTGCAGATGGCGATCCCGATCGCTCATCCCATCCAGCCCTGGGTGATGCTGGCGGCCGCGCTTGGCGCCGTCGCCGCTTGGTTCTGGGGCCGGCGTGCCGACCGCGTCCAGGCGGCGACCGGCAACCGCCCGCCCGTCCTGCTCCCGGCGCTCGGCTTCGTCGTCCTGCCCGCCGTGGCGGTTTGGCTGATCGGCGGCGCTCCCTATGGCTGGGACGTGCCGCGCTGGCGCATCTTCAACTTCGGCGGCGGCGTCCAGCTCTCGCCCGAGTACTTGGCGCTGCTGGTCGGGCTCACCGTCTACACCGCGTCCTTCATCGCCGAGATCGTCCGCGCCGGCATCCTCGCGGTGGCGAAGGGCCAGAGCGAGGCGGCCGGCGCGCTCGGGCTCACGCGCGGCCAGGCGCTCCGCCTGGTGATCGTGCCGCAGTCGCTGCGCGTCGCTATCCCGCCGCTCTCGAGCCAGTACCTCAACCTGACCAAGAACAGCTCTCTCGCCGTGGCGATCGGCTACCCGGATCTCGTCTCCGTCGCGAACACGACGCTGAACCAGACCGGGCAGGCGATCGAGTGCGTTGCCATCATGATGGCCGTCTACCTCACGATCAGCCTGTCGATCGCCGCCTTCATGAACTGGTACAACACGCGCATGATGCTGAAGGAGCGCTGAGGAATGGCGACCGCAGAGGCGATCCGCGGCGCCGACGAGGCGCCGCCGCGCGGCGAGACCGGCATACTCGGCTGGGTGCGCAAGAATCTCTTCGCCGACTGGCGCGACGCGATCCTGACGCTCGCCGTCGTCGCGGCGCTCGTCTACCTCGTGCCGCCGTTGGTCAAATGGGCGCTGCTCGACGCGGTGTGGGGCAAGCAGCCGTCCACCGTCTGCCGCGGCGCGCACGGCGCCTGCTGGTCATTCATCTGGGAGAAGTGGCGCCTCATCCTGTTCGGCCGCTTCCCGTACGAGGAGCAGTGGCGGCCCTTCGTCGCCATGCTGGCGCTGATGGCCGGTGCCGGCTGCGCGGCGGTGCCTCAGCTCTGGAACAAGCGCCTGCCTTGGCTCGTCGGCAGCGGCATCGTGGTCTTCTTCGTGCTGATGCGCGGCGGCGTGCTCGGCCTGACGACGGTCGATACCGGGCTCTGGGGCGGCTTGCCGCTGACCGTCATGCTCGCCGTGTTCGGCATCGGCATCGCCTATCCGCTCTCGGTCCTGCTGGCGCTCGGCAGGCGCTCGCACATGCCGATCATCGCGGCGCTCTGCTCCGTGTACATCGAGCTGATCCGAGGCGTGCCGCTGATCTCGCTGCTCTTCATGGCGAGCTTCATGCTGCCGCTGTTCCTGCCCACCGGCTTCTCGATCGACGCGGTGCTGCGAGCCCAGGTGGCCATCATCCTGTTCACCGCCGCCTACCTCGCGGAGGTCGTGCGCGGCGGGCTCCAGGCGATCCCGCGCGGCCAGGGCGAGGCGGCGTCCGCGCTCGGGCTCTCCACCGGCCAGAGCCTGCGCTTCATCGTGCTGCCGCAGGCGCTGCGGCTGGTCATCCCGCCGATGGTCAACACCTTCATCGGGCTGTTCAAGGACACCTCGCTGGTCGTCATCGTCAGTCTCTCCGACCTGCTGCTGTCGACGCGCCAGGCGATCGCCGACCCGGCATGGCGCGCCTTCTTCATCGAGGGCTACATCTTCGTGGCCATCATCTATTTCGGCTTCTGCTACGCGATGTCGCGCTGGAGCCAGAAGCTCGAGCGCGACCTGGACACCGGGCACAAGCGCTAGGGCCGGCGGGGCCCCCCGGACGCGGTCCGCGGGCCGAGGGATAGGGGACGAGCATGGCGAGTGAGCGCCTGATGGTCGAGCTGAGCGCCGTCCACAAGTGGTACGGCGAGTTCCATGTGCTCAAGGACATCACTCTGACGGTCGACAAGGGCGAGCGCATCGTGGTCTGCGGCCCGTCGGGTTCCGGCAAGTCGACCATGATCCGCTGCATCAACCGGCTGGAGGAGCACCAGAAGGGCCGCATCGTCGTGGACGGCATCGAGCTGACGCCTGATGTCCGCCAGATCGACGCCATCCGGCGCGAGGTCGGCATGGTGTTCCAGAGCTTCAACCTGTTCCCGCACCTGACCGTGCTCGAGAACCTGACGCTCGCCCCGATCTGGGTGCGCAAGATGCCGAAGAAGGACGCCGAGGAGGTCGCCATGACCTACCTGAAGCGCGTGCGCATCCCAGAGCAGGCGGCGAAGTACCCGCTGCAGCTCTCAGGCGGCCAGCAGCAGCGCGTGGCGATCGCCCGCGCGCTGTGCATGAACCCCAAGGTCATGCTGTTCGACGAGCCGACCTCTGCCCTCGACCCCGAGATGGTCAAGGAGGTGCTCGACGTCATGGTGGAGCTCGCCGAGGGCGGCATGACCATGATGGTGGTGACGCACGAGATGGGCTTCGCGCGCCGCGTCGCCAACCGAGTCATCTTCATGGACAAGGGCGAGATCATCGAGCAGGCGCCGCCGGCGCAGTTCTTCGACCACCCCAAGTCCGACCGCACCAAGCTGTTCCTCAGCCAAATCCTGGGCCACTGAGGAAG
>JAEULF010000403.1 GCA_016793965.1 Alphaproteobacteria bacterium
CGCCCGCCGGACAGGGCCTCGACCGAGAAATCCGGGCGCGACCGGTTCACGTCGGGCGGCAGCAGCGGGATGCCGAGCCGGTCGCACTCGCCCTTGAAGACGTTCAGCTTGTCGGTGTTCCCCACGTCGAAGGTCATCGACGCCGCCATGAACTCGACCGGGTAGTTCGCCTTCAGGTACGCGGTCTGGTAGGCGACGAGGGCGTATGCAGCGGCGTGGCTCTTGTTGAAGCCGTAGCCGGCGAACACCTCGATCAGGTCGAAGATCTCCTTGGCGCGCGTCTCCGGCACGCCTTGCTCGACGCAGGCCGCGACGAAGGGGACCTTCTCGGCCTCCATCGCCTTCTTGTCCTTCTTGCCCATGGCGCGGCGCAGCAGGTCCGCCTTGCCCAAGCTGTAGCCGGCCAGGATCTGGGCGATCTGCATCACCTGCTCCTGGTAGATGATGATGCCGTAGGTCTCCGCCAGCACGGCCTCAAGGCCGGGATAGATGTAGTCGGGCTTCTCCTTGCCGTGCTTCCTCGCGATGTAGCTGGGGATGTTGCCCATCGGGCCCGGCCGGTAGAGGGCGACGACGGCGATCAGGTCCTCGAAGCGGTCGGGGCGCAGGCGGCGCAGCACGTCGCGCATGCCCGTGCTTTCCATCTGG
Source organism: Alphaproteobacteria bacterium (assembly GCA_016793965.1). Taxonomy (GTDB): domain Bacteria; phylum Pseudomonadota; class Alphaproteobacteria; order JAEULF01; family JAEULF01; genus JAEULF01. The sequence continues at coordinate 649 of JAEULF010000403.1, forward strand.
AACACCCCGGTCACCTCGGCCCGCCCCAGCATCTCGAACGACTTGGCATCGTCGAGCGGCAGGTGCGACAGGTCGATCTCGACGCCGCGCGCCTTGAGCAGCTCGACCGTGCGCACGAGCACGGTCAGAGTCTTCAGGCCGAGGAAGTCGAACTTCACCAGCCCCGCTTCCTCGACCCACTTCATGTTGAACTGGGTCGCCGGCATGGCGGCGCGCGGGTCGCGGTAGAGCGGCACGAGCTCGGCGAGCGGCCTGTCGCCGATCACCACGCCGGCCGCGTGCGTCGAGGCGTTGCGATAGAGGCCCTCGAGCTTGAGGCCGAGCTTGAGGAGATGGGCGACCGACTCGTCCTCGTCGCGCAGCTGCTGCAGGCGCGGCTCGTCGTCGATCGCCTTCTGCAGCGTCACAGGGTTGGCCGGGTTGTTCGGCACCATCTTGCAGATGCGGTCGACCTGGCCGAACGGCATCTGCAGCACGCGGCCGACGTCGCGCAGCACGGCGCGCGCCTGCAGCTTGCCGAATGTGATGATGTGCGCGACACGGTCGGCGCCGTACTTGTCGCGCACATAGGCGATGACCTCGTCGCGCCGCTCCTGGCAGAAATCGACGTCGAAATCCGGCATCGACACGCGCTCGGGGTTCAGGAAGCGCTCGAACAGCAGGCCGAATCGCAGCGGGTCCAGGTCGGTGATGGTGAGCGCCCAGGCGACGACGGAGCCGGCGCCCGAGCCGCGGCCCGGGCCGACGGGGATGCCGTTCGCCTTGGCCCACTTGATGAAGTCGGCGACGATCAGGAAGTAGCCGCCGTAGCCCATGCGCTGGATGACGGTCAGCTCGAAGGCCAGACGTTCGCGATAGGGCTTCGCGGCCGCCTCGCGCGCGTCCGGCGCCGTGTCGTCCTTCAGGACGGCGGCGCGCAGGCGCTCTTCCAGCCCCTCCTCCGCCTGCGCCTTGAGCTCCTCCTCTTCCGTGCGCGTGGCAGCGGTGCCGTACGCGGGCAGGATCGGCTTGTGCTTGACGGGCATGAAGCCGCAGCGCTTGGCGATGGCGATCGTGTTGGCGGTCGCCTCCGGGACGTCGGCGAACAGCGCCGTCATCTCGGCCGCGGTCTTGAACCGATGGTCGCGGCTGACGCGCGGCCGCGCGGATTCGCTGACATAGCTCCCCGCGGCGATGCACAGCAGCGCATCGTGCGCGTCGTACATCTCCTCCGCGGCGAAGAACGCCTCGTTGGTCGCGACCAGCGGCAGGCTCCAGCGGTCGGCCATGTCGAGCAGTCCCGGCTCGATCGCGACCTGGTCCGGCACGCCCTGGCGCGCCAGCTCGACATAGAGGCGCTCCGGGAACAGCCTGCGCAGCCTGTCCATGGCAACGGTCGCCGCCTTGTCCTGGCCCGCCACCAGCAAGCGGCCGGCGATCCCGGCCGGACCTGCTGTCAGAGCGAGCAGGCCGTCCGTCGCTCCCTCCAGGGCGGACCACGGCAGCTGGGCGTCGAGGCCCGGCTCGGTCTCCAGGAAGGCGCGGCTGACCAGGCGCATCAAGTTGCGGTAACCAGCCGCGCTCTGGGCGAGAACGACGAGCGCGTCGGGCTTGAGCGGCCGGGCCCCTGGCTGCTGGTCCTCGCGCGTCATGGCGATCTGGCAGCCGACGATCGGTTGCACGCCGGCCTTCGCCGCCGCGGTGGCGAACTCCATCGCGCCGAAAAGGTTGCCGGTGTCGGTGACGGCCACCGCCGGCATGTGCTGGGCGACGCAGAGCTTGACGAGCTCCTCGACCTTGATCGCGCCCTCGGCGAGCGAATAGGCCGTGTGGACGCGCAGATGGACGAAGGGGGCATGCGGCATGAGGGGCTCCGGCGGTCAGGGCGCAGGATTCCACTCCGCGGCGGCGCCGTCACCGACTTGCGCGAATCCCGCAGCGGCGGCCACGTTGCGCCGGCCGGCATCGACCGCGCAGGACGCGCGGCCGCGAGACTCAGGACCGCGGAGCACCGGCCGCTGGCGCCGGTCGCCGGGGCGAGCCTCGTTGCGCGCGGCGGCGATGGCGCGTATTGCGAGCGAAACCGGCGCGGCAGGGGAGCGCATGGCCGAGATCCTGGCAGTCGCCAACATCGCATCGGACAGCATCGCGGCGCTGGAGGCCGAGCATCGCGTGCATCGGCTGTGGGAAGCGCCCGACCGCGACGCGCTGCTCGCGTCCGTCGGCCCGCGCGTCCAAGCGGTCTTCACCTCCGGCCTGCGCGGCGCTGACGCGGCGCTGCTGGCGCGGCTGCCGGCCTTGCGCATCGTCTGCTGCTTCGGCTCGGGCTACGAGAACGTCGACCTCGCCGCCGCCAGGGCGCGCGGCATCGCCGTCACGCACAGCCCCGGCGCCAACGCGCCTGACGTCGCCGACATGGCGTGGGCCCTCCTGCTCGCAGCCGCGCGCCGCGTCGGGTCAGGCGATCGGCTGATCCGCCTGGGCGGCTGGACGAAGGCCTACGCCAACCCCGTGGTACCGGGCGTCCTCGGCCGCCGCCTGGGCATCATCGGCCTCGGCGCCATCGGGAGCGAGGTCGCGAAGCGCGCTGCCGGCTTCGACATGGAGGTGCGCTACCACAACCCGCGGCCGCGCGAGGTGCCCTTCGCGCGCATGGCCTCGCCCTTGGCATTGGCCGACTGGGCCGACATCCTGGTGGTGAGCTGCCGCGCCTCGCCGGCGACGCAGGGCATCGTCGATGGCGCGGTCCTGCGCGCGCTCGGCCCGCAGGGCGTCCTGGTCAATGTGGCGCGCGGCTCCGTGGTCGACGAGGCGGCGCTGATCGCGGCCTTGCGCGACGGCGTCATCCTCGCAGCCGGGCTCGACGTCTTCGCGCGCGAGCCCGACGTCCCGGAGGCGCTGCGCGCCCTCGACAACGTCGTCATGACGCCGCATGCCGCCGACTACACCCAGCGCGCCTTCGCGGCCAAGATGGCGATGGTGCGGGAGAACCTCAGGCGCTGCTTCGCCGGCGAGCCCCTGCTCTCGCCGGTGCCCGGCAGCTATTGAGCGAGCCGCGCCTCCTCGACGAGGCCGTTGCGCAGGACGAGGACGCGATCCATGCGGCGCGCCATGTCGAGGTTGTG
>JAEULF010000436.1 GCA_016793965.1 Alphaproteobacteria bacterium
GAGCGCATGCGATCGCGACGCCGAAAGCCGCCAAGCCGATCGCCGCCGTCCGCAAAGCCCAGCCTGCCCGATCCGTCATCGCCCGCCTCAAGCCTGTCCGCCGGTCGGACAGAATAACCCATGCTGATTGAGCGAGGGTTATAGCGCAAAAACCGCATGCGCTCGCAAGGAATTGCTCGCGATTCGGGCCTGCTCCGGCGTCACGTGGCACGCAGGACACGGGCGAGCGTGACCACGTCGACGGACCGCGCGCCGGCGCTGAGCAAGGCGCGGCAGCAGGCATCGATCGTGGCGCCGGTGGTCATGACGTCGTCGACCAGCAAGATCCGGCGGCCCTCGACAGCGCCGCGCCGGCGCGGATGCACGCGAATGGCGCCAGCCATGGCGCGGGCACGCTGGCGGCGCGTCAAGCCGCCGAGAACGGGCGTGCGCCGCCGCCGCTGCAACAGATCGGGGATGACGGGGCGGTTGGCCAGACGGGCGAGGTGATTCGCGAGAATCGCCGATTGGTTGTAGGAGCGCACGAACAGTCGGGTCCAGTGCAGCGGCACGGGGGCGATGAGATCTGTCTCGGCGGCCAGGGAACCTGCCGCGCGCAGCAGCATCGCCGCCAGGCGCGGCGCCGCGTCCAGCCGGTCACCGTGTTTCAGCGCCAGGATCATTGGCCGGCTGGCGTCGTCGTAGCGCAGCGCGGCGCGCGCCCGATCGAAGCGCGGCGGCGCTGCAATGCATGTAGCGCATAGCTGGCTGCCGAGGCCCTTTCCCGCAGGCTCGCCGTCGAAAGGCAGGCCGCAGCGCGCGCAGGCGGGCGGACCGAGGAAGGACAGCCGCTCCCAACAGGCGGCGCAGCACGCGCCCGACCCGCGGATCTCCGCGCCGCATGCGATGCACCGCGGCGGCAGCAGCAGGTCAAGCGCAGCGGCGGCTGCCGCCTTGAGCCCACCGGTCACCGTGTCGCGCCACAGAGCGGCCCGCCTCTGGCGCGGCGGACCGCTGCCCTCCCAGATCTGCAAGACGCTGGCTCCCCGCTTCGCGGCAGGCCATATCGACAGCCATGGCCACCGTACCCGAATCCGTCGCCGTGTTCGACCGTGCCCTGGTGCGCCGGCACCGGGAGCGGGCGGCGCCGAGCGGCGCCGCGCACGACTTCCTGTTCCGCGAGGCGGCCGAGCGACTGGCCGATCGGCTCGACGATACGTCCCGGCGCTTCCCTCTGGCGCTCGACCTGGGCAGCCGCGCCGGCGCCTTCGACGCGGTGCGCGGCGGGCGCGGCGGGATCGAGACGCTGGTGCAGTGCGACCTTGCCTTCGCCGCGGCCGAGCGGCTGAGGCCGCCCCGCCTGGTGCTTGACGAAGAGGCGCTGCCTTTCGCCGAGGGCAGCCTGGACCTCGTGGTCAGCGTGCTGGCGCTGCATTGGGTCAACGACCTGCCCGGCGCGCTCGTGCAGCTACGCCGGGCGCTGAAACCCGACGGCCTGTTCCTCGGCGCCATGCTCGGCGGGCGCACGCTGGGCGAGCTGCGCCAGTGCCTTGCCGATGCGGAGATCGCCGAGACAGGCGGACTGTCGCCGCGCGTCTCGCCCTTCGCGGACGGGCGGGATTGCGGCGGCTTGCTGCAACGTGCCGGCTTCGCGCTGCCGGTGGTCGACAGCGACCTGCTGACGGTCACCTACCCGGATGCCCTGGCGTTGATGCGCGACCTGCGCGGCATGGGCGAAGCCAATGCGGTGATCGAGCGGTTGCGCCGGCCGACGCGGCGCGCCGTCCTGCTGCGCGCGGCGGCGCTGTATGCGGAGCGATTCGCGGGCGATGACGGGCGTATCGCCGCGAGCTTCGAGATCCTGACCATGACCGCCTGGGCGCCGTCGCCTGCACAGCAGCAGCCGCTGCGCCCGGGCAGCGCGGCGACCCGCCTCGCCGACGCGCTGGGCGCGGTCGAGCGACCGGCGGGCGAGCGGGCGCCGCGAGGCTGACGCAAAGCGCCCTACAGCAGCTCGCGCAACAGAGCGACCAGGGGCACGTCCGCCGGCGGCATCGGGTAATCGCGCATCGCCTGCGGGCGCACCCAGGCGAGCCGCTGGCCCTCCTGCGGTTGCGGCGTGCCGGCCCATTGGCGGCAGGCGAAGACCGGCATCAGGAGGTGGAAGGTCTCGTAAGCGTGCGAGGCGAAGGCGATCGGCGCCAGGCAGCTCGCTGCGGTGTCGATGCCGAGCTCCTCGCGCAGCTCGCGCACCAGCGCCGCCTCCGGCGTCTCGCCCGCGGCGACCTTGCCGCCGGGGAACTCCCAGAGACCGGCCATCGCCTTGCCGGGCGGGCGTTGCGCTAGGAGCACGCGCCCATCGGCATCGACCAAGGCCGCGGCAACGACGAGCACGACGGGCAGGATGCGGCCGGCGCCGCTGCCGGGCGCGCTCGGGCATGGATCGTCCACGCCGCTTGCGCGCCTAGCTGCGGTAGTCGGCGTTGATCGAGATGTAGCCGTGCGTCAGGTCGCAGGTCCACACCGTGGCCCGGCCCTTGCCGATGCCGATATCGACCGCGACCATGATCTCGCGGCCCTTGAGGTGGCGCGCGACCGGCGCCTCGTCGTAGCCGTCGACCGGCTGGCCCTTGCGCGCGATCTCGACGCCGCCGATGGCGACGCGCAGCTTGTCGCGATCGGCCTTCTCGCCCGCCTTGCCGACCGCCATGACGATGCGGCCCCAATTGGCGTCCTCGCCGGCGATCGCGGTCTTGACGAGCGGCGAATTGGCGATCGAGAGCCCGATGCGCCGCGCTGCCTTGTCGGTGGCGGCCCCGGTCACCGCGATCTCGATGAGCTTCTGGGCGCCCTCGCCGTCGCGCACCACCTGCAGCGCCAGGTCGCGCATGACGCCCTCCAGCGCCTCGGCGAAGGCGCCGGCCTTGGCGCCGCGCGCGTCCTTGATCCGCTTCATGGCGGCAGCGCCGGTCGCCGCGACGAGCACGGTGTCCGAGGTCGAGGTGTCGCTATCCACGGTGATGGCGTTGAACGTCCGGTCGGTCGCCCGGCGGACGATCGCCTGCAGCGCCTTGGCGTCGATCTTCGCATCGGTGAACACGAAGGACAGCATCGTCGCCATGTCAGGCGCGATCATGCCGCTGCCCTTGGCGATGCCGACGATGGAGACCGTGGCACCGTCGATCTCGACCGTGGCGCCGGCTGCCTTGGCGAAGGTGTCGGTCGTGCGGATGGCCTCCGCCGCCGCGTCCCAGTTGCCCGCGCCGAGAGCCGCTTGGGCGGCGGCGAGCGCGCCGACGACGCGGCCGGAATCGAGCGGCTGGCCGATCACGCCTGTCGAGGCGAGGAACACCTCGCTCGGCTTGCACCCGATCGCCGCGGCCGCAGCCGCGGCGGTCGCCTTGACGGCCTTCTCCCCGGCGATGCCGTTGAAGGCATTGGCGTTGCCGGAGTTCACGACGATCGCGCGTGCCTTGCCGCGCGGCAGGTGCCGCCGGCACCAATCGACGGGAGCCGAGGGGCAGAGCGAGCGCGTGAGCGCGCCGGCGATCGTCGTTCCCGGCGCCAGCTCGGCCAGGAACAGGTCGCGGGCTCCGGTCTTCTTGATGCCGGCGGCGACGCCGGCGACGCGGACGCCGGCGACGGGCGTCAGCCGAGGCGGCGATGCCGGTGCGAGCGGCGAGCGCGGCAGGTCCTTAGCCATAACGTCAGCCTCACTGCTTGGTCTTGCCGTCCTCGGGCTTCGGAGTCGGGGTGCCGAGCGGCGACCCCGCGCGGTACTGCGGCGAGAGCACGTCCTTCGGCTTGTCCTCGGCTGACGGCTTGTAGTCGAAGCGCTGGATGTTGGCGCTCTTGCGGGTGTCGGCGAGGAGGGCCTGGATGATCTCGTTCGACCACTGCGCTGCCAGCCGGTCCCGCATCTCCGGGAAGCTCGGCGGGTCGATCTTGCGCTCTTCCTCGGCCTTGAGCACGTGCCATCCGAACTCGGTGCGCACAGGCGCGCTGCCGATCTCGCCCGCCTTCAGCTTGAATGCGGCGTCGCGGAAGCTCGCCGTCATGTCGTTGACGCCGACCCAGCCGAGCAGCCCGCCCTTTGCCGCCTCCGGCCCGATCGACGACTCGCGCGCCACCTTTGCGAAGTCCTCGCCGCCCTTGACGCGCTTCAAGATCTCCTTGGCGCGCTCCTCGGAGCCGACGAGGATATGGCGCACGCGCACCTCCTTCGGCGGCGGCGCCTTGGCCAGCCATTCGTCGTAGCGCTTGCGCAGGCCCTGCTCGGTCACCCGCTCCTGCACATGGCGGGTGAGATAGACCTCCTGGATGATCCGCTCGGTGAGCTCGTGCACCTTGCGCTTCACCTCGGCGTCCTGGTCGAGCTTCGCCGTGCGTCCCTTGGCGGCGATCAGCTTGATGTCGATCAGCCGGTCGACGATCACCGGATAGACCATCTCCATCGGCAACTGCTGGTACTCCGCCGGCAGCATGCGCGACGCGTCAATCATCTCCGACCGACGGATCGCCAACCCGTCGACGATGGCGAGAACGGGATCGCGCGTGCCGTCACGCGGGCCGGTCTCGGCCATCTCCTCCTTGGCCGGCTTCGATGCGTCGCCGGCCTTGGCGGCAGCGCCCTTGGCGTCAGCCGGCTTGGTATCGGCCGGCTTGGCATCGGCTGGCTTGGCCTCCGCTTTCGACTCGGGCGCCTTGTCCGCCGGCTTCTTGGCGTCCTGAGCCGCAAGGGGACAAGCGATGGCGACCAGCCCGGCGACAAGGACCGGCAGCAAAGGCGCGCCGCTGCGGTGGACTGCGCCCGACGCCGCTGCGACGGCGCGCGCGATTGCGGTGATGCTCATTCGGGACTCCTCGTGCCGGACGCTCCGCGCCGATGCGGCGGTCGGCGCCGGCCGGCTGGCCAGAACCCGCCTTGCACCCGTCGTCCAGTGCGGGCGGCACGTGCGCCGCGCCGCGCCGAAACGCGTGCGGCCCGCATGATGCACACGCCGTTGGCGCGCACAAGGGCGCAGGCGTCGGGCCGCAAGCAAGGGACGCAAGCGCGACCCTGCGATCCGGCGTCAGTCCGTCAAGACGCGAGAAGGAGGATCAGGCCGCGGGGCGCGTGTCGGCGAGCGCGCGCGTCAGCTTGCTGAGCGCTTCCTGGTGGCGCTGGTCCGGGATCTGCGCGAAGTTTCGCGCGACCTCGAGGCAGAGGCGCTGGCGCGGCGTCAGTTCCTGTTCCTTCCCCGTCTCCAGGCCGTCGAAGAAGAAGCTGACGGGCACGCCCAGGGCCTGGGCAATGCCGAACAGGCGGCCGGCCGACACGCGGTTGATGCCGCGCTCGTACTTGTGCGCCTGTTGGTAGGTGACGCCGATCAGGTCGGCCAGTCCTTGCTGGGTCAAGCCCAGCATGATGCGGCGCTCCCTGATGCGCGCGCCGACATGGCGATCGACCGCTTTGGCTTCCATGGTTTTTGGTCCAGTGGTTGATGAGCCCGCGTCTCGCGCGGGAATTGGCCTAACAGGTGAGTATTAAGCGCATTCGTTGCGCCGACCGTCCGAATCTGTCAAGTCTGGCTATCGTCCTAAGACTAATGGCTAGGGTCACATAGTCTGGAAATGGCGCTGTTGCTCTTCTCGGTTTTCGCAATTTTACAAGCAACCGGGGTCGCGATAACGCGTCTGATGCTATGGCGTGGGCGCGGAACTGGAAGGCGGAGAATTATTCCATAATCTAAGAAAATCGCTCAATTACTCACATGGATGAGTCTGCAACAGCCTGGTTGCACTCTGGTCCCACCCGCGTCACGCGGGAAGTCCAGAGCTTCGGTCTGCCAACGAGAGGCCTATCCGTTTGATCGCAATCAGCGCATTGGCGATAATTTCTATCCGGATAAATCAACCGCGGATACGCACAGTGGGAACGGGCGGCACTTGGTTCATGCCGCCCACGGGCATCGAGGCCGTTGCCACTGGCGATTGAGATGCGGACGGCGCCGAGGGAGCGGGAAGAGCCGCTACCGGGTGCGCATTTGGCGGCAGAGCCGGCTGCGCTGCCGCGGCAGGACCCGGGGTTGGGGGCACCGTCGGCGGCAGTCCCAGCCCGTACATGCGCTTGTAGATGCTCAAAACGCCGTTGCGCGCCATATGCGCGAGATACATCCCGGCCTTCTGGCCGAGGAACTGCGCCAGGAACGGCGCCGAGCGTGGCAGGAACGGCGCCAGCTCGTGCGCGAAGAAGCCGGGTTGCGGTGCGGCACCGTCCTGGGCGTCCTCGGCCTCACCCTGGCTGTCGCCCTGCTTCTGTTGATGCGGCCTGTCCCGCAGCGCATAGGGATTGGGCGCGTTGGCAGGCGCGAAGTGCGGGATGACGGCGTGCCCTACGGCACCTTGGGCATGGGCATAGGCTTGCTGGGGGGGCGGCGGCGGCGGCGGCGGCCCAGCCACGGGAGCAGCGTACATGGCACTCTCCTGGACCGAGAACCCGACACGGCGATCCGGCACGCTCTCGCGCGCCCGTACCAGCATCCAGAGTGGCGGCGTGCCCTTAAGATCAGGTTAGGCCGTGCCGCCTGGACGACCGGGCAACCATTCAACAGCGCCTTCCTGCGCCGCCTGTCAATGCCGCACGCCTGGCCCCCCCCCCCGAGTCGATCGCATCGGGGGCGGATTCCGTCGCTTGCCCAAACTCCGACACGGCCGCGTCGCGGTCGGCTTCAGGCGAGGTGGCGCTTCGACATCATGCTGGGCCGCGCCGCAGGCGCGCGCGTTCTCGGTCCGGCGCGCAAGGGGCGAAAGAAGCAGCTCCGCGGCGATGGCCGTGCTCGGAACGAGCGGCCCGGCGGCCGCGATTCAGCTGGTCCGGCTCTTGCTCATCTTCGAGAAGAGCTCGAGCTGTGCCCGCAGCGCGTCAAGTTGCCCTTTCAGCTCATCGAAGGCCCGCGGGTCCGGGGCAGGTCCGCCGCCTTCCGCGCCCGGCTTGCTCGGGTCTTGCTGGAACGGCGTGAACATCTTCATGGCGCGCTCGAACATCGCCATGTTCTGCTTGCTCATCTCTTCCAAGTTCCCGAACGGGAACATGCCGCCAAGCGTCTCCTGCATCACCTTGCGCATCTGGTCGTGATTGTGGGCGAAGCTGCGCATCGAGTGCTCGAGATAGCGCGGCACCATCCACTGCATGCTGTCGCCGTAGAGCGAGATGAGCTGGCGCAGGAAGCTGATCGGCAGGAGGTTCTGGCCCTTCGACTCCTCCTCGACGATGATCTGCGTGAGGACGCTGCGCGTGATGTCCTCGGCCGTCTTGGCGTCGTAGACGACGAAGTCGATGCCTTCCTTCACCATCTGCGAGAGGTGGTCCAGCGTCACGTAGCAACTGGTTGCGGTGTTGTAGAGCCGGCGGTTGGCGTACTTCTTGATGACCGTGGCTTCGCCGCTCGGCGTCTCCTTGGCCCCGGCGCCGAACGTCCCAGCCTGGCTGCTTGCAGCCGCCGCGCTGACCGTCCCCTGTCCCGTGCTCTGGGCGCCGCCTTGCGCCACCGAGAGCCCGATGGCGTCCTCTGCCGGCTTGCGACCATTCTCCTGGGCCATGCCCGCCATTCCCTCCGACTGCCGCCGATGTCCCCGAGCGCCGAAGACAACCCCTCTCAAGGTAAATAAGCATAAGCGCGGCTTCGGGCAAACGTGTATGTTTCGCCTCGTGCACGCCCCGGCCGGGCTTGGCTGGCGCGCCGGGCGACGGGATCCACCGCGCGGCTGGCTTGCGTGCCATGCAGCGCCAGGCGACCCTGCTGCAGCGCGCGCTTCCTTGCGCCGCCCGCGCGCGGCTCGCTACACTTGAAACGGACGCATCAAGTCGAGCGCAGCGCGCGCATCCACGTTGCGACGCAAGGGAGATCAGCCATGACCGAGGTCGTCATTGCCGGCGCGTGCCGCACGCCCGTCGGATCCTTCAACGGCAGCCTCGCCGGCTTGCCCGCCCATGAGCTCGGAAAGATCGCCGTCAAGGAGGCGCTGCAACGCGCCAAGACGGCAGCCAACGAGGTCGATGAGGTGATCCTCGGCCAGATCCTGGCTGCGGGAGCGGGCCAGAACCCGGCGCGCCAGGCGGCGATCGGCGCCGGCATCCCGGTCGAGAAGACGGCGCTCGGGATCAACCAGCTCTGCGGCTCCGGCCTGCGCGCCGTCGCG
>JAEULF010000479.1 GCA_016793965.1 Alphaproteobacteria bacterium
TGCCGCCGGCCTTCTTCGCGCGCCTGGCAGCGTTCGGCGGGCCGAAGCTGCTGTTCATCCAGGACGAGTACCGCTGGGTCGACAGGACCGCCGAGGCCATCCGCGACCTCGGCATCTCGGTCGTGTTCACCCTCCTGGACCCCGGCATCGTCCGGCGGGTCTACCGCCATCCCTGGCTCGACGGCGTCAGGTTCGAGCACACGCTGGCCGGGTTCGTGCCGCCGGGCCTCGTCGGGAGGTCCGTGCCGGACTTCGCGGCGCGCCCGATCGACGTCTCCTACCGCGCCCGGCGGCTGCCCGCCTGGCTCGGCGCGTTCGGCCAGGAGAAGTGGCGGATCGGCGAGCGCTTCGCGCGCGATGCCCTGGCGCACGGGCTGCGCTGCGACATCTCGTCCGCCGAAGGGGACCGGCTCTACGGCGAGAAGTGGCTGTCGCTCCTGGCACGGTCGAAGGCGGTATTGGGCACCGAGAGCGGCGCGAGCTTCATCGATTTCACCGGCGAGGTCGCCGAGGCGGCGGACCGGTACGCGGCCGCAAACCCAGGAGCGGGCTTCGAGGAGATCGCCGCCCGCTTCCTCGAAGGCCGAGACGGCGACATCGTGATCAAGGTCATTTCGCCGCGGTGCTTCGAGGCGGCAGCCTTGCGGACTTTGATGATCCTCTATCCTGGGAACTACTCAGGTGTGCTCGAGGCTGGCCGGCACTACGTGCAATTGCGGCACGACCACGCGAACATGGCGGAGGTCGTCGCCCTGCTGCGCGATCGCGACCGGGCGCAGAAGATCATCGACCAAGCCTATCGCGAGGTCGCCTGCGCCGAGCAGTGGCAGTCCGCAGCGCTGACCCGGCACTTCGACGCGGTCCTCGACGGCCTGCCTGCGCTGAGCGACTGGCCGTCCCGCGCGCCCCTCGGCGACCAGGCCGTCAAGGCGCTGCGTCGGGAGAACAGGCGCTTGCTGCGGCGGCACCTTCTGCTCAGGCGCGCAGCCGCCTGGGCCGGTCGCTGCTTCGCCGCCTATGTTGCCCTCTGCGAGACGCGGCTGCCGGGAGCCGTCGGTCGGCCGGCGGCTGCCTTGAGCCAGCGCGCCGTCGCGCGGCTGAGGCCCTGGCTGCGCCGGCGGATCTTCGGCCAGTAGCGGACCGCAAGCGAGCATCGGGAGAAACTGAGGATGTGCGGCATCGCCGGAGCCGTTTCGCTGTCGGGTGCGCCGATCGAGCGGCTCGATCGGCGCTGCCGCGTCATGAGCGGCCTCATCGCCCATCGCGGCCCGGACGGCGAGGGCGCGTGGACGTCCGCGCGCGACGATGCCGGCCTCGTCCACCGACGCCTCGCCATCATCGACCTCTCGCCCGGCGGGGCACAGCCGATGCAGGGACCGAGCGGCACGGTCATCGCCTACAACGGCGAGATCTACAACCACGTCGAGCTGCGCAGGGAGCTCGCCGGGCGCTGGCAGTTCCGGACGGAGTCCGACACCGAGGTGATCCTCGCCGCGTACGACCGCTGGGGCGAGGACTGCGTCGAGCGCCTGCGCGGCATGTTCGCCTTCGCGCTCTGGGACGAGCGCGCGCGCACGCTGTTCGCCGCACGCGACCGCTTCGGCATCAAGCCGCTCTACTACGCGCGCAACGGCTGCGTCTTCAGCTTCGCGTCCGAGGCCAAGGCGCTGCTGCCCTTCCTCGACGCGATCGAGACCGCGCCCGCCGCGCTCGCCGAGTACCTGACGTTCCAGTTCGCGATCAGCCAGGCGACGCTGTTCCGCGGCATCGACGCGCTGCTCCCCGGCCACGTGCTCGTCGTCCGCGACGGGGCGGTGACGACCAGGCGCTATTGGGACGTCACGTTCGCGCCCGACCGCGGCCGCGATCCGCGCGCGGTCGAGGAACGCCTGCGCGCGCTCCTCGACGACTCCCTGGCGCTGCACCTGCGCGCCGACGTGCCGATCGGCGCGCACGTGTCCGGCGGGCTCGATTCCAGCCTCATCGCGCTGCTGGCTTCGCGCGCGGGACCGCCCGGTCTCCTCGGCTTCCACGGCCGGTTTCCCGGGCACCCGGCCCATGACGAGAGCGCCTACGCGCGGGCGGCGGCCGCAGCGGCGGGCGCGACGCTGCACGTCGCCGACATCGTCGCCGCCGACTTCAGCGCGCGGATCGGCGCGGTCATCCATCACCTGGACTTCCCGGTCGCCGGGCCGGGCTCCTTCGCGCAGTACATGGTCGCCGCGACGGCAGCCAAGCACCGCAAGGCGATCCTCGCCGGCCAGGGCGGCGACGAGCTGTTCGGCGGCTATGCCCGCTACCTCGCCGCCTACCTGGAGCAGGGCCTGAAGGACGCCATCCACGGCTCGGCAGGCGCCGGCGGCATCTCGCTGGCGTCCGTGCTGCCGAACCTCGGCGCGCTGCGGGAGTATACGCCGCTGCTCCAGGCGCTCTGGCGCGACGGCCTTTTCGAGGACGCGGAGGCTCGCTACCTTCGCCTCATCGACCGCTCGGGCGACATGGCCGACGCGATCGACTGGCAGGCCCTGGACAAGGGCGTGGCGATTGAGGCCTACCGAGCGGCCTTCCGCAGCGGCACCGGCGCGGGCGCGCCCTCCCTCCTCGACAGGATGACCCGCTTCGACTTGAACTACGCGCTGCCGGCCCTGCTCCACGTCGAGGATAGGATGGGGATGGCGCACGGGATCGAGAGCCGCGTGCCGTTCCTCGACCACCCGCTCGTCGAGTTCCTGGCGACCGTGCCGGCCGAGATCAAGTTCCCGGGAGGACGCTTGAAGCACCTGCTACGATCCGCCTATCGCGACGTGCTGCCGGCCAGCATCGCCGGGCGGCGCGACAAGATGGGCTTTCCCGTGCCGCTGCAGGAATGGTGCGCGGGCCCCCTGAAGGGCTTCATGCAGGACGTGCTCGCGCAGCAGCGCGCCCGCCGCCTCCCCTACCTCAAGGCCGGCGCCCACGGCGAGGGACGGGGCCAGGGGGCGCCCTTCACCCGCCAGACCTGGGGGCTGCTCAGCCTGGAGCTCTGGCACCAGCGCTTCCATGACCGCGCGGCGGAGCTGCGCGCGCTCGCGGCCGCCTGAGCCGCTGCCATGCCACAGCAAGGATTGCGAACGTGAGGGTCTTCGTCACCGGCGGCTCCGGCCAGATCGGCTCCACCGTCATCGACCTGCTCCTGGCGCGCGGCGACGCCGTCGTCGCCATCGACAACTTCGCCACCGGCCGGCGCGACAACCTCGCGCCGCACGAGCGGCTGACGCTGGTCGAGGGCACCATCGCCGACGCCGCGACGGTCGAGCGCCTGTTCTCCGACTTCAGGCCGGAGGTCGTCGTCCACACGGCGGCGTCCTACAAGGACCCGGAGGACTGGGCGACCGACGCGCTTGTCAACGCCGCCGGGACCGCGATCGTCGCCAAGGCGTGCAAGGCGCACCGGGTCGGGCGGCTGATCTACTTCCAGACCGCGCTCTGCTACGGCACGCATCCGCGGCAGAGCCCGATCCGGCTCGACCACCCGATCGACCCGGTCGCGTCCAGCTACGCGATCTCCAAGACGGCGGGCGAGCACTACGTCCAGCTCTCCGGCGTCGATTGGGTGACCTTCCGCCTCGCAAACGTGATCGGGCCCCGCAACGTGTCCGGCCCGCTGCCGATCTTCTACGGCCGGCTCGCCAAGGGTCAGGCCTGCTTCGTGACGCCGGCGCGGCGCGACTTCTGCTTCGCCGGCGACCTCGCGCAGGTCGTGCTGCGCGCCGCCGACGGCAGGGGATCCGGCACCTACCACTTCTCCACCGGCCGGGACGTCGCGATCCGCGATCTCTACGACGCCGTTGTGCGGGCCATGAAGCTCAACCACCGCCCGGAGCCGGAGCTGCGGCCGCTCGGTCCCGACGACGCGCCGACCATCCTGCTCGACCCCTCGCGCACCGTCGCCGATTTCGGCGCGATCGACTTCACGCCGCTCGACGAGATCGCGCGCCGCGCCGTCGAGCGCTGGAGCACGGCGGGGGTGGTCGGCGGCTACACGCACCTCAAGGACGCGCGCGGCGAGATCAAGGCATGAGCCCGGTACGCGTCCTCTCCGTGGTCGGCGCGCGGCCGCAATTCGTCAAGGCCGCCGTCGTGTCGCGGGCGCTGGCGCGGCGCGGGCTGGCGGAGGTCATCGCGCATACCGGCCAGCACGGCGATCCCGGCATGTCCCAGGTCTTCTTCGACGAGCTCGGCATCCCCGACCCCGCCTACCATCTCGGCATCGCCGGCGGCGGGCACGGCGCCATGACCGGGCGCATGCTGCAGGCGCTGGAGCCCGTGCTGGAGCGCGCGCGGCCGGACGTCGTGCTCGTCTACGGCGACACCAACTCGACCCTGGCCGGCGCGCTGGCGGCGGCGAAGCTCGGCATTCCCGTCGCTCATGTCGAGGCGGGGCTGCGCTCCTTCGACCGGCGCATGCCGGAGGAGGTCAACCGGGTCGTCGCCGATCACGTGGCGAGCCTGCTGCTGTGCCCGACGCGGCGCGCCGTCGCCAACCTCGCCGCCGAGGGGCTGACGCAGGGCGTGCACCATGTCGGCGACGTCATGCTCGACGCGGCGCTGCGCGCCGCGGCGGAGGCCGAGCGCCGATCGAGCGTGCTGGACCGCCTCGGCCTCGCGCCGGGCACCTACGCGGTCGCCACGGTGCACCGCGCCGAGAACACCGACGACCCGGCGGCGCTGGCCCGCGCGATGGGCTGGCTCGCCGCGCGGGCGGCGGAGCGGCCGGCGGTGATGCCGCTGCACCCGCGCCTGCGCGATGCCCTGGCGCGCTGGCCCGTCGACCTCGGCCGGCTGCGCGTCGTCGAGCCGCTCGGCCATCTCGACATGACGCGGCTCGTCCGGTGCGCCGCCGCCGTCTACACGGATTCCGGCGGCCTGCAGAAGGAGGCCTACTTCCATCGCGTGCCCTGCGTCACCCTGCGCGCGACGACGGAGTGGGCGGAGACCGTCGAGGCCGGCTGGAACCGGCTGTGGACCGAGCCGGAGTCCGCCGGCCCGCGCCGGGAGATCGACGACTTCGGCGACGGCGACGCGGGCGGCGCCATCGCCGACCTGCTGGCGCGCGCCACCGGAGCGGTGGCAGCGTGAGGACCGCGGTCCTGACGGTCGAGTACCCGTCGCGCGCCTCCTACTACCAGGACTGGCGCGACGCGTTCCTGGCGGCGCCGGGCCTGTCCGCCTCGGCCGTCAACCTGATGGCGGCGGGCGCCCGCGCCGCCGTGGCGCGCGCCGCGCGCGAGGCGGAGCTGATCGTGGCGCTTCACGCCGTCACGGCCGACACGCTGGCGCATGCGGCGCCGGTGGCCGACGCCCTCGCCGACCGGCGCGGCCGCCTCGTCGCCTTCGTCGGCAACGAGCTCAACTCGCCGCTGGCGCCGCTCGGCGCCAAGATCGCCTGGCTGCGGCGCGTCCGCCCGGACATCGTCGCGACGCAGCTCCTGCAGGAGGC
>JAEULF010000058.1 GCA_016793965.1 Alphaproteobacteria bacterium
CCCATGGCCGCGGCCGCTGCGAGCCTCCTTCCCCGAACGCTGTTCATGTACCGCGCCGGCCGGCGCGAGCGCCTGTCGTCAGGCGCTCCCTATCCCAGCGAGTTCTTCTACGGCTGGACGCAGCTCAAGGCGAGCGGCGCAGCCGTCGACATCCTGGACGAGGCCGACATCGCCCGCCTTGCCGGCGGCCCCGGCGCTTCCGCCTGGGCGCGCCTGGCGCGCCGGGCGCTCTCGATGCTGCTCGGACGGACGGTCCCGGGCCTCGCGCTGGAGAACATCCGGCAGCTCTTGGCCAGGCCCGTCAGGGGATCGATCAACGGCTTCGACGCGGTCCTCTGCACCACGACGAGCCTGGGCATTGCCGCGTGCGCGCTCAAGCGCGCAGGCTTGCTCTCCTGCGAGATCGTGCTCCTCGCCATGGGCTTGGCGGGCCTCCGCCCGTTCGCGCTGTTGCGCTGGCTGCTGCGGTCGGCGACCATCGTCTCCATCTCCGCCAGCGAGCGCGATCGGCTGCGCGCCCTGCTCGGCGACGATGCCCGCGTCCATTGCGTGCCGTTCGGGGTCGACACGGCCTTCTGGGCGCCAGGACCGGCCGAGGGCGGCGCGACGACCTATGCTCTGACCGTCGGCAATGACGTCCATAGAGACTATGAGACGCTCTGCCGCGCCTGGACTCCCGACCTCCCGACCCTCAAAGCCGTGACGTCGATGGCCCTGCCGCCCCTGCCAGCCAACATCGAGCACATCCAGGGGGACTGGCGCAGCGCCATGCTGTCGGACGCCGAGATCCGCGCGCTCTATCGCGGCGCCCTGTTCGTCGTCGTGCCCCTGAAGCAGACGCTGCAGCCGTCGGGGCAGAGCGTGTGCCTGCAGGCGATGGCGTGCGGCAAGGCCGTCGTGATCACGGACATCGACGGGCTCTGGGATCGCGAGTTCCTCCGCCATGGCGAGACCTGCCTGCTGGTGCCGCCAGGCGCGCCGGGAGCGCTCGCTGCGGCCGCCGCGCAGCTCATGCGCGACCCTGGGTTCGCCGAGCGCCTGGGCAGCACCGCGCGCGCCCGGCTAGCGGGACGCCAGGACGTGCAGTCGATGGCGGACGGAATCGCGAGCGTCCTTGCCTCCATCGGGCGTGCCCGCGCGCGCCAAGTGGTTGGTCGCGGGCCATGACCGAGTTCGACAAGTACCGCAAGCGCGGCGCCTACCATTGGGCGGAGATCGAGGGCGCGCTGAGCGAGATCAATCCATATACGCTCGGGCGCTACGAGTTGGCCCTGTCGTGCTTGCGCAGCGCTGGGGTCGGCAGCGCGCAAACAGTGGTCGATATCGGCGCCGGCGACGGCGCGCTTACCGGGCTCTTGCGCCGACGGCTCGGCTGCACGGTGATCGGCATCGAGCCAGACCCGCTCGCCGTCGAGCTCGCGCGCGGCCAATTCGAGGCGCGCGGGCTGGTCGGCACCTTTGTCGCCGGCTCCGCGTCGGCGCTGCCGATGGCGGACTCCTCGGCGGATGCCGCCGTCTCCGCCGACGTGATCGAGCACGTCCAGGACGCGCCTGCGCTGCTCGCCGAGGCGCGGCGCATCCTCAAGCCGGGCGGCGTCCTCGTCGTCACCACCCCGATCCGCGTGACAGAGAGGCCGCAGGACCGGCTGCACGTGCAGGAGTGGTTCGAGGACGAGTTCAAGTCCTTGTGCGCCTCGGTGTTCGGCCCGCCCGTCGCGTCGCACCGAACCCACCCCGCCGCGCTCGTCGAGCTGTACCGCGGCCTGCCCGGACGGCTCGGCGCCCTCTACCGGCGCTGGTTCAACCATCGGGCTCGCGCCGGCAAGAACCCGTTCCTGCGCGGGCTCGATCGCTGGTCGCTGATGACGACCCAGGCGCTCGTGCTGCGCAAGAGCGCCGGCACCTGAACGATGCCGGCTAGCCGCAGGCCGCGCCTCTTCCTGCTGTTCACGCCGCTCGAAGGCCCGTCGGGCGGCGGCAACCAGTTCATGAAAGCGCTACAGGCTGCGCTCATGCGCAAGGATGCGCTTGCCTCGACGCAGGCCGACGCGGACGCCTTCCTCTTCGCCAGCTATCATGGGCTGGCGCGCGCCGCCATGGCGCGCCTGCGCCGGCCGCAGGCCGTCTTCATCCATCGCGTCGACGGCCCGATCCGGCTCTACAACCGCATGGACGATCCGCGCGACGCGAAGGTTGCCGCCGCCAACCGCGCGCTTGCCGACGCGACGGTGTTCCAGTCCCGCTGGAGCCGCGACGCCAACGTCGCGCTCGGCTGGCCGCAGGGGCTGCCGGACGCGGTGATCCCCAACGCGCCGGATGCCGCCCTCTTCCACCCGCCCGCCGCACAGCGAGCGCCCGGCCCCCGTCGCCGCGTCATCGCGGCGAGCTGGTCCGCGAACGAGAACAAGGGGTTCGACGTCTACGCGCACCTCGACGCGACGCTCGACTTCTCGCGCTGGGAGATGGCGTTCGTCGGCAACAGCCCATGCAAGTTCGAGCGCGTGACCCATGTCCCGCCGCTCCCCAGCGACGCGCTCGCCGAGCAGTTCCGCGAGAGCGACGTCTTCCTCACCGCATCGCGCAAGGACCCGGCGTCCAACACGCTCGTCGAGGCCCTCGCTTGCGGCCTGCCGGCCGTCGCGCGCAACGACGGCGGCCATCCGGAGATCGTCGGACGCGGCGGCCTGCTCTTCGACCGCCCGGAAGAAGTGCCGGCGCTGCTCGATCGCGCCTGGAGCGAGCGAGAGGCGCTGCGCGCCGCCATCAGCGTCCCGGCCATCGACGACGTCGCCGCCGCCTACGTCGATTTCGCGGCCAGCCTGGTCGATGCGCGCGACGCCGGGCGGCTCCGCCCCCGGCGCTTGGGCATCGGCGGCGCCTTGCGCCTCTTCCGCGAGGCGCGCGCGTGACCGGTCCCGGCCGATCGGGCGCGCTGCGCGACGTCAGCCTCGTCCTCTTCCTCGAATACGCCTCGACCCTGGCGCTATTCGATCGGATCGGCATCCTCGATCGCGAGCTGGCGCTCTACCGCGCGCTGCGGCCGCATCTGCGCGAGATCGTCGTTGCCACCTGGTCGCGCGGCGAGGACGAGGCCTACCGCGAGCGGCTCGGCGGCATGTCGCTGCTGCACAATCCGCGCGGCCTGCCGTGGCCAGCCTGGCTGGCTTGGCTTTCCGTGGCGATCCGCTTCCGGTTCCCCGGTGCTCGGGTCATCAAGACCAACCAGCTCTCGGGTGGCCGCGCGATCGCGGCCCTCGCCGCGCTCTCAGGGACACCCATGATCGCGCGCTGCGGCTTCCCTCACTCGGCCTTCGCGCAGCGCGACCACGGTGCGGGCTCGCGCGAGGCGCTGCGAGCCGAGGCCGTGGAGCGCACGGTCTTCCGGCGGGCCGCGCACGTCGTCGGGTCCTCGGACGAGATCGCGGCGATCGCGCGCGCGCACGGCGTCCCGGCGGGGCGCATCAGCGTCGTTCCCAACTACGTCGATGCCGAGTTGCTGCGTCCGGGGCCGCGGCGTCGTGCGGCGGCGCTTGCGACGCCGGCGCGAATCCTGACGATCGGCAGGCTGGCGGCGCAGAAGGGCCAGGCGACGCTGATCGAGGCGCTGTCCGGGCTGCCCGCGGCGCTGACGGTCGTCGGCAGCGGCGAGCTCAGGCCCGCGCTGGAAGCGCAGGCGGCCGCGCTGCAAGTTCCGGTCACCTTCCTCGGCAACGTCCCGCACGGTCGCCTGTACGAGCTCATGGACGAAGCGGACTTGTTCGCGTTGACCTCGCGGTTCGAAGGGCACCCTAAAGCCCTGCTCGAAGCGATGGCCTGCGGCCTCCCCGTCGTCGGCACCGCCGTGCCGGGCATCCGCGAGGTCATCCGCCACGAGCACGACGGGCTCCTCGCGGCGCCCGAACCCGGCTCGGTGCGCGCAGCGATCGAGAGGATCCTCTCGGACGGCGCGCTGAGACTGCGCATCGGCGCCGCTGCACGAGACTCGATCGTCGCCACTTGCGCGCTCGACCACGTCGTCGGGCGGGAGCTCGAGGTCATCGCGAAGGCGATCGGGCGACAGCCTGGCTTCGCTGTCGGAGCTGCGGCATGACCTTCCGCAGCATGCTCGCCGGTGCCGCTGTCGCCCTGCTGCGCGCTGTGCCGCCGCGCCCGCTCGAAGCGCTGGTCGGCCGCCTCGTCGACCTGCGCTCGCGCGGCCTCGCGCCGGCGGACGGCCTGCGCCTCGTGCTCGGCGTCCAGTCGCGGCTCGAAGCGCCGCTCGGGGCGATCGCCGAGGCCTATGACGGCGGCCTGCACGTCAAGCACCGGCTGACGCGCTACCACGATTTCTTCGTCCGGCACGTGCGGGCGGGCGAGCGCGTGCTCGACGTCGGATGCGGCAACGGCTTCCTGGCGCACGACATCGCCGTGCGGGCGGGCGCCAAGGTCCGCGCCATCGACATCGATCCGCTCAAGGTCGCCCGCGCCAGCGCGCGCCACGCCCATCCGTCGATCGACTACGAGCTGCGCGACGTCCTGAGCGGGCCGCTTGGCGATCCGGCGGATGTCGTCGTCATGTCCAACGTGCTCGAGCATCTGCCCGGGCGCGAGGCGCTCTTGGCGCGATTGGCGCGCGATCTGGCGCCGCGCGCCATCCTGGTGCGCGTGCCGCTGTTCGACCGCGACTGGACGGTGCCGCTGAAGCGCGAGCTCGGGCTGGACTGGCGCAGCGACCCGACGCACGAGACCGAGTACACGGTCGAGAGCTTCGCTGCCGAGGTGGCGGCGGCCGGGCTCACCATCGCCAGCCAGGAGATCCGCTGGGGCGAGATCTGGGCCGTCCTCGCCCGGGAGCCGGAGCGATGACAGGGGCACCGGCCGTCAGCGTCGTGATGACCGTCTACAACGGCGGGCCGTGGCTCCGCGAATCGCTCGACAGCGTGCTCGCGCAGACGATGACGGACATCGAGCTCGTCGTCGTGGACGACGCATCGACAGACGGCAGCGGCGACCAGGTCGCCGCGCGCGGCGACCCGCGCATCCGCCTGCTGCGCAACGACACAAACCTGAAGCAAACGGCGTCACTCAACCGCGGCCTCGCCGCGGCGCGCGGCCGCTACGTAGCCCGGATGGACGCCGACGACATATGCGAGCCCACCCGGCTGGAGAAGCAGGCCGCGCTCATGGAAGCGACGCCGGCGCTCGGCATCGTCGGCAGCGCCGTTCGAATCATCGACGAGCGAGGATCGGAGAAGCAGGTGCTTTCGCAGCCCTGCTCGGACGCCGCCCTGCGGTTCGTCTCCATGGTGCGCAACCCGTTCCACCATCCCACGGTGATGATCCGCCGCGACGTGCTGCTGCGGAACGGCCTGGCCTACGATCCGCGCTATGCCTTCAACCAGGACTTCGATCTCTGGACGCGCCTCCTGCCGCATGCCCGCGCGGCCAATCTGGCTGAGCCGTTGCTGCGCTACCGCATCCACGGCGCCAACATGAGCACGACGCGCGCGACCGAGATGTACGAGGCCAGCGTCGCCTTCACCGCGCGCCGGATCCGCGACGAGCTGCCCGGCTTCCAGGCGAGCGAAGCGGAGGTGCGCGCATGCTACGCCTCTTTCAGCGGCGGCGCGCCGCGCGGCCTCGTCCTCGATCGCGCCCAGCAGCGCGCGGGCTTGCGCCTGTTCGCCCGGCTGCTCGACGCGTTCGCCGCAGGCCGAAGCGGCGATCCCGGCCTCGCCGAGGCACGGCGATGGGCCGTGCGCCTGGCGGCGCGCGCCCTGCTCCGTTCCGCGCCGTCGAGCGATTCGTTGCGCCTTCTCTGGCGCCTCGTCGGCCAGGAACCCCTTGCTCCCGGCTGGCTGATCGGCGACGCAGCGGCGCTCGCCTGGAGCAAGCTGCGCAGCCTGCCGGGAGGCGCGGCTTGACGTCCGTCGCGGCGCTCGGCGCGCGCGATCACGGCAGCACGGGCGGCGCGTCGATCGCCGGCGAGGACATCGCGTCCTATTGGCAGCTCTTGCGCTATTTCGCCGA
This sequence comes from Alphaproteobacteria bacterium, assembly GCA_016793965.1. Taxonomy (GTDB): domain Bacteria; phylum Pseudomonadota; class Alphaproteobacteria; order JAEULF01; family JAEULF01; genus JAEULF01. The sequence goes on from JAEULF010000058.1 coordinate 6,010, forward strand.
CCGCGTGCGCCAAGCGCTTGCGCCCGATGACCGCGGAGCGAGCCTGGTCCGTGCGTTCGCGCATGACCCGGCAGCGTATCCCTCCGCAACCGTCCCGGCCCTTGCCTCGCCGTCGCGGGTCCTGGCCGCGATGCTCTTGGACTCATTGCCCTGGGACGCGATCGTCGCCGGCCTCGGCGGAACGCTCCGCGTCTTCGAGGTGGGCTGCGGCAGCGGCTCCAAGGCCGCACGGCTCGATGCCCTCGCTCGCGGCGCGCTTGATCGCTATGTCGGCATCGACATGGCGGCGCATGCGCATTGGGCCCAGGCCGCCGCTGACCAGCGCGTGGCATTCGCGATCGGCCCTGCCGACACGCAGGCGCTGGCGATTCCGCCGGACACGAACCTGATCGTCAGCGAGTCCGCCGTCGAGCATTTCGCCGCCGATCGGGCGTTCTTCGCCCGCTCCGCTGCCTTTGCAGAGAGCGTAGCGCATCCGACCCTGCACCTGCACGTCATGCCCAGCGCCGCGTCCTGGCGCGAGTACGGGCCGCACGGCTACCGCGGCTACACCGCGCAGGCCGGCGCCTCGATCGCATCGCTGTTCCCCGCCGGCAGCGAAGCCATGCTCGTGACCTTGGGCGGGCTCCACTGCCGGTCGGTGCATCACCGCTTCATCCGCGACTGGTTGCTGCCATGGCGCCGGCGCGACCGCCGGCGCGATGAGCCTGAGCGGTACGCCGCCGCGCTGGCGCGCGCCCTGCGCTCCGATCGGGGGGGAGCGCCCGTCGCGGCCAAGGCGGCGGCCAATCTGGCGCTCATCATCCACGCGCGGCCGCGCTCGGCGCTCTTCGCCCGGCATTTCGCGCCGGTTCACGCCCCCTGACGGAGCCAGTCTTGCGCAAGGACTTCACAGCGGCCAAGCCGGGCGCGCCGGTCGATGAGGCAGCGTTCGTCGCCGACTACTGGACGCGCGTCTGGCAGACCGAGGGCGACCTCTCCCGCGCCCACCGGGATCTCGCCGGGACCGACGAGTTCCGCGTCATCGATGAGCATCTGCGGACCCTCGCGCCCGGCGCAGCGATCGTCGATGCCGGCTGCGGCCTCGGTCAGTGGGCGCTCTTCCTGCGCGACCGCGGCATGCGCGTCACCGCGATCGACATCAGCAAGCCGACCATCGACCGGCTCGCCGCGCTGTTTCCCGATGCCGCCTTCCGCCACGGCGACGTGCGCGACACCGGCTTGACCGACGCGAGCCAGGACGCCGTCATCTCCTGGGGCGTGTTCGAGCACTTCGAGGAGGGTCCGCTGCGCTGCCTGGCCGAGAGCTTCCGGATCTTGCGCCCGGGCGGCTTGCTGCTGATATCCGTGCCCTACGACAACTGGCGGCAGTCCTTCAGCGCCCAGCGCGACACGCGGGTTGCCGCGCCGCCGGGCCCGGAAGGCCTGCGGTTCTATCAATGGCGCTTCACGCGCGGCGAGCTCAGGACCGAGATCGCGCGCGCCGGCTTCGCTGTCCGCGACATCGTGCCGATCCATCGCCGGCAGGGCGCGCTCCGTTTCCTCCAGCACAGCTTCGGGCTCGACCAGCAGAGCCGAGCCGCCCGCGTCCTCTCCGCAGCGATCGCAGCAGCCGCGCCAGCCGCGGCGATCGCGCACATGCTGCTGGCGGTCGCGCGCAAGCCGTGACCTCAGGCATGCGCATCGCCATGCTCGTCAGGGCGCTCGACGTGGGCGGAACGGAGCGACAAGTGATCGCGCTGGCCTGCGGCCTGGCGCAGCGAGGCCATGCGGTCCGCATCGTGCAGTTCTACGGGAGCGGCAACCTGGCGGCCGGCTTGAGAGGCGCGCTCGACGCGGCTGGCGTCGAGCTGCGGGACATCGGCAAGAGCGGTCGCTGGCAGATCATGGGCCCTGCGCTGCGCGCGATCAGGCTCTTGCGTGAGCACCGCGCGGAGATCGTGCATGCCTTCCTGCCGCCGCAGAACGCCCTGGCCGTCGCGCTGCGCCCTTTCCTCCCCGGCGTCAAGGTCGTGCTCGGCGTGCGCGCAGCCGTCGGCGCCGAGCCCTGGGAGAGCGCGGTGCTGCGCGCCGCTGCCGTCGTCGAGGGCAAGCTGGCGCGGTTCGCGCACCTCGCGATCGCCAACTCCGAGCCGGGCCGGACCGCGGCGCTCGAGCGGGGCTTCCCTGCCGACCGCACGATCGTCGTGCCGAACGCCATCGATACGGCTCGCTTCGTGCCGATTCCGGCAGCCCGATCGACGATGCGCGCGCTTTGGGGCGTGCCGGCAGAGGCATTGCTCGTCGGCATTGTCGCGCGCATCGACCCGGTGAAGGACCACAACCTGTTCCTCGACGCCGCCGCTGCTGCGGCTGCTCGCTGGCCGGAGCTGCGCTTCGCCGTGATCGGCGGCGGTCCCGGGACCTTGGTCGCTGCGCTGCGCGCGCGCGCGCAGACGCTCGGCATTGCAGACCTCATCGCTTGGACGGGCGAGCGGCGGGACATGCCGCAGGTCTTCGCGGCGCTCGACCTCCTCGCCCTGACAAGCCGGAACGAAGGCTTCCCGAACGTGCTCGCGGAAGCCATGGCTTGCGGCATCCCGTGCGTCACGTCCGAAGTGGGCGACGCGCCCGGCATCGTCGCTGACAGCAGGTTCGTCTGCCGGTCGCGAGCGCCGAGCGACGTCGCCGACGCATGGCTCGCCGCCTTGTCCCGCGCCGCGGCCGAAGGTCCGGGCCTAGCAGCGCGGTTGCGTGACACGATCGTGCAGCGCTTCGCGGCAGACACGATCGTAGCTCGGACGGAGGCCCGGTTGGCTGCCCTGACGGCATGCCCCGACTCTGCCGGTCGCTCGCGGCTTTTCCCTGGCAACGGGCATGAAAGAGCACCAGCCCCGTGATGGTCCCCGCAGTCAGGGTCGCCCTTCTCTATGGCGGGATCGTCGCCGGGACGGTGGCGATCACCGAGCTCGCCGCCCGCGCCGTCGGCTGGTCGCCGCAGTACTACGCGTTCCCGCGCGCGGTCGACAGCCTGGGCAACGAGCGCTACGGCCACGCTTCCGGCGGTTACGGCGACTTGATGCCTGGACAGGACGGCCACTGGCTCAACTGGTACCACAGGCCCTATCGCGTGCAGTCGAACAGTGTCGGGCTGCGCAACGTCGAGGAGCCGCGCGCCGGCGCGGTGCGCGTTCTCGCTGTCGGCGACTCCCAGACCTTCGGCCCTTACCAGACAAACGAGGACACGTGGCCAGGTTGGTCCCAAGCCTTGCTGCGTCGGCGGCTCAGCGGGACGATGGACGTTCAGGTGTTCAATGCCGGCGTCTCCGGCTACACCGTCGAGGACATCGTCGAGCTCTTGGACCAGAAGGCATTGAACCTGGAACCGCACGTCATCGTTCTTGCCGCGTACGAGAACGACCTCACCGACTTCCGGGCGGCATCGCGCACGAAGTTCTCGAGAAGGACAAAGGACCCAGAGTCGACCGACATCGCCTTCAAGGAGGTCCGGGACCTGCTGCGGCGCGTCTCCGCCCTCTACAACTTGGCGCGCGAGCTACGCGAGATCGCGACCGAGAAGATCGTCGTCACGGGCGCTCGAGGCATTACCCCTGCGCCCGCCCCGGAGCCGCAGCAAGCGAACTCCCAAAGCGACATCGCGGCCTTGCGCGACGCCTACGCCCAGAGCTTCCGGCGGCTGCATGCGCTCGTCGTGGGCCGGAAGATCCCGCTTCTCGTCTTCTTCATCCCATCGCCGGATGCCCTTGCCCTCGGCTCCCCTTCGTTGCTGGCACCGCTGCTCCGCGACCTGACGGACGAGCTCGGGATCGGCTACGTCGACCTGACGGCCCCGTTGCAGGAAGTGCCCGATGGGACCGAGACCGTCTTCCTGCTGCAGTGGAGCGACAAGACGCGGGCGTTCGAGGGCAACGGGCACCTGTCGCGCTACGGTGCCAGGCTCGTCGGCGCCGCCGTCTCGGACAGGCTCCTGGCGCACCCGGCGCTTGACGCGAGCAGCCGCTGAGGCCGAGATGACCGCCTCGCTCAAGCACCTCGTCAAGCGCAACCGGTGGACGGCCGCCGCGGCCTATGTCGGCCACGACTTCGTGCAAGGCTTGCGCCTTCGGCTCGGCGACCTGGCATCGGAGAGCGGCGCGACGCACGCCAGGTTCTCCTTGGCCGAGAGCCTCGCCTATCTCGACAGGGTGCATGACGACTACGTGTCGTTCGCCCGCACGCTTGCCGGTGTCGAACGGCTGGCCGGAACGATCGCGGAGGTCGGCCCCGGGGACAGCTACGGCGTCGCCGTGCGCCTGCTGGCGGATGGTGCCGAAGCGGTGCACGCGATCGACCGGTTCGTGCAGCGCATCGACCGGGAAAGGGACGGCGCCATATACGAGGCGCTTGCAGCGCGGCCTGGCGTCGCGCGAGTCTTCGACGGGTCGCCGGCTGCCGGCAGGATCAAGGGCCTTTCCGTCTACCGCGGCAAGCCGGCAGAGGAGCATTTCGCCGCTCCGCCGGGGCGCTATGATGCGATCCTGTCGCGCGCCGTGCTCGAGCACCTGCAAGACCCCCTGCTCGGCCTCGATCGGATGGCGGCAGCGCTGCGTCCCGGCGGCGTCATGGTGCACGTGGTCGATCTGAGCGACCACGGGATGTTCGAAGGCCATCACCCGCTCACCTTTCTGACGCTGCCGGATCCGATCTACCGCCTGATGGTGCGCAATAGCGGGAGGCCCAACCGCGTGGTCGTCGCCGATTATCGCGCCTGGCTGGAGCGCAGCGGGCTGGCCGGCGCGCTGCAGGCGCTGAAGCTCGTCGGCGACGGCGCCGTGCTGCCACCGTCCGAGCTGGGGCAGTTCCCTGCCCCGTCGCTCGCCGCCGCCGAGGCCCGCGTGGCGCAGGTCCGGGCGCGCATGCCTGAGCGCCTGCGCAAGATGGCGCCCGCAGATCTGGCGGTGTCGAGCTTCGTCCTGGTCGCACGGCGCGCCATGCAGCGGGCGGGCTGACCGGGCATGTGCGGAATCGCGGGGTGGTTCGATCCTCGACGGCGGTCCACTGGCCAAGACGTGTCGGGCCTTGCGCGCGCCATGGCCGATCGGATCGCCCATCGCGGGCCCGACGACGCGCAGGCATGGACCGACGAAGTCGCCGGAATCGGACTGGGGTTCCGCCGCCTCGCGATCGTCGATCTCACCGAGGCCGGGCGGCAGCCCATGGTCTCTGCCAGCGGCCGTACGGTCATCATCTACAACGGCGAGGTCTACAACGCCGAGGAGCTGCGCCGCGACCTCGCTGGCCGGGGAATCGCATGGCGCGGGCACTCCGACACCGAGGTCATCCTCGAGGCATGCGAGGCGTGGGGCGTGAAGGCGACGGCCGAGCGCCTGATCGGCATGTTCGCGATCGCGCTCTGGAGCCGCGAGGACCGACAGCTCTCCCTGGTGCGCGACCGGCTGGGCATCAAGCCGCTCTACGTCGCGTCCGCCGGCAGCGCGGTGCTTTTCGCTTCGGAGCTCAAGGCGTTGGCGGCGCACCCGGCTTGGGCAGGCCGCCTCGACCGCGGCGCGATGGCCGCCTATCTGCGCTTCGGCTACGTGCCGGGAACGTCGTGCATCTACGCAGGCGCCGAGAAGTTGCGGCCCGGCACGATCTTGCGGATCGACAGCACGGGCGCGCGGCGGACCGAGGCGTTCTGGGACGCGGTCGCCGTCGCCCGCGACGGCATCGCCGAGCGCCGTGCCATGTCGAACGCGGACGCGGTCGAGCGGTTGGACGCCCTGCTGCGCGACGCCGTCGCCAGGCGCATGATCGCCGATGTCCCGCTCGGCGCTTTCCTGTCCGGCGGCATCGACAGCTCGACGGTCGTGGCGCTCATGCAGGCGCAGAGCGCGCGCCCCGTCCGCACCTTCACGATCGGCTTCCGCGAGGAGGGCTACGACGAAGCCGGCCATGCGCGGGCGATCGCGCGCCATCTCGGCACCGACCACACCGAGCTGGTCGTCGAGCCGCAGCACGCGCTGGACGTCGTGCCGCGCCTCGCCGACATGTACGACGAGCCGTTCGCGGACAGTTCGCAGATCCCGACGTTTCTCGTCAGCGCGCTGGCCCGCCGGCACGTCACCGTCAGCTTGTCGGGCGACGGCGGCGACGAGCTGTTCGCCGGCTACACGCGCTACGCGCTGGGGGACCGGATTGGCCGCGTGCTCGCCGACGTGCCGGCGCCCCTGCGCCGCGCTGGCGCGTGCGCCCTCGCTGCCGTGCCGGCAGGCGCCTGGAACGCCGTCGCCCGGGCGATGCCGGCGCGCATGCGCCCCTGGCTCCCTGCCGACCGCGTGCGCAAGCTCGCGGCGATCCTCGGCGAGAGCGGCATAGACACGGCGTACCGTCGCTTGGTGAGCCTTGTGCCCGATCCGGAAGCCATGGCCCCCGGCGTTACGGAGTCCGTGGACGGCATATGGAGCGCGGATCTCCCGACGGACGATCCGGTCGAGCGCATGCAGATCATCGACCTGGTGACGTACCTGCCGGAGGACATCCTGGCCAAGGTAGATCGGGCGAGCATGTCGGTCAGCCTGGAGGCCCGGGTGCCGCTGCTCGACCATCGCGTCGTGGCGCTCTCCTGGGCATTGCCGCCGGGGGCGAAGCGGCGCCGCGGCAAGGGCAAATGGGCCCTGCGCCAGGTGCTTGCCCGCTACGTGCCGGAGGCGCTGTTCGAGCGTCCGAAGATGGGCTTCGGCGTCCCGATCGACGCCTGGCTGCGCGGCCCGCTGCGCGACTGGGCCGAAGACCTGCTCTCGCCCGCGAGCCTTCGCGCGCATGGCCTGCTGGCAGAGGCGCAGGTGCGGACGCTGTGGGAGAGCCATCTGGACGGAAGCCGGAACGCCCAGTATCCGCTTTGGACCATCCTGATGCTCCAGGCTTGGATGCACAGATGGCAGCCGACCGCGTAGAATTCTCTATACGCCCGTCAATGTGCATTCGGTGCGAACTCTCGCGATGACAAAAGCACGCCTGGCATTCTGGGCGGCTTCTTCTGCCTACATCGCGGCTGCGGCGTTCGCGCCGCGCTCTTGGGCCGTCCTGGTCGCAGCGTTGCTTGTTGCGGCGGGGCTGTGGCGCCATTTCCGCGCCCTCGGCTCCAGGAATGAGAACTGGCCCGGGAGCGTCCTTACTGTCATTCTCGTGATCGCATCCGGACTTGCGCTGAGGGTGGCTGTAGGTCATCCAGTTCGTCCCCTTGCAGCTTTCAACAGCATCGGCCAGATCCTGTACCTGGTCGGGCTCCCTGGCGTCACGGCGGGTGGGCTGCTCGTCGCTGCGATCGCCGGCCCAGTCGTCCGCGCGCAGGTGCTGATCACGGGCGGCCTATGCGCGGCGTGCCTGCTCGGATTCGACGCATGGCTTGCCTGGCCACGCCCGGTCCAGGGGAAAGCCGCCGAGCGCTACACGATCGTCAAAGCGATGGCGGAGCGCCGCAGCGAAGCTTTCGACGGACGCTTCGACCATGAGGTCATCGCCGACCTCCGCCGCCAGGGCATTGACGCTTTCCCCCTTCTGTCGCCGACATCCTTCCTGCTCGAACCACGCACAATGCAACCGCGGCTTCCGCTGCGCGGCTTCACAGCCAAGGACGGCCGCTCGTTCCTTCCGCTCGCCGGGATCCCTGACGCTAGGACCGTCTATTGCAACGAGACGGGGCAGTGGCTGATCTATGACGCCGACGAGCTGGGCTTCGCCAACCCGAAGGGCGCCTGGTCACGGCCAACGGTCGACATCGCGCTGGTCGGCGACAG
>JAEULF010000076.1 GCA_016793965.1 Alphaproteobacteria bacterium
GAAGGTCGACACGATGTGGCTGATGATGCCGAACCCCGGCAGGATCATGATGTAGACCTCGGGGTGCCCGAAGAACCAGAACAGGTGCTGGAACAGGATCGGGTCGCCGCCCTTGGCCGGCTCGAAGAAGGCCGTGCCGAAATTGCGGTCGGTCAGCAGCATGGTGATGGCGCCGCCGAGCACCGGCAGCGACAGGAGCAGCAGGAAGGCCGTCACGAGCTGCGCCCAGACGAACAGCGGCATGCGGTGGAGCGTCATGCCCGGCGCCCGCATGTTGAAGATGGTCGTGATGAAATTGATGGCGCCGAGGATCGAGCCTGCCCCCGCGAGGTGCAGCGAGAAGATCGCCATGTCGACCGACGGGCCGCCATGGCCTGTGAACAGGCGCGCCTCGCCCGCCACCGAGGAGAGCGGCGGATAGACCGTCCAGCCCGTGCCCGCCCCGTCGCCGACGAAGGCCGAGGCGACGAGCAGGCTGAAGGCCGGCACGAGCAGCCAGAAGCTTATGTTGTTCATGCGCGGGAACGCCATGTCGGGCGCCCCGATCATCAGCGGCACGAACCAGTTGCCGAAGCCGCCGATCACGGCCGGCATGACCACGAAGAACACCATGATCAGGCCGTGCGCCGTGATCCAGACGTTCCACTGCTGCCCGCTGGTGACGAACTGGATGCCCGGGTGCATCAGCTCGAGCCGCATCAGCACGGAGAAGAATCCGCCGATCAGCGCGGCGACCACCGAGAACGTCAGGTACATCGTGCCGATGTCCTTGTGGTTCGTCGAGAACAGCCAGCGCGTGATGCCGGTCGGGTGATGCGCGTGGTCGTGCGCGTCGTGGGAAGCAGCGTGTGCTTGAGCCATGGGGAACCTCGTTCAGCTGCCGGCGGCGCGCTCAGGCGCCAGCCGCCGGCGATGGGAAGGATCGACCGTTACTGCGCGGGCTTCGCCTCGCCGCCCGACTGGGCGACGGCCGTCGGCTGGATCTGGTCCGGCGGGATGATGCCGGAGGTCCGTCCCTTGTTCTGGGCGACCCAGGCGGCGAACTTCTCCTTGGAGACGACCTCGATCGCGATAGGCATGAAGCCGTGCGCCTCGCCGCAGAGCTCGGAGCATTGGCCGTAGTAGACCCCCTCCTTGTCCTTGAGCACCTCGAACCAGGCTTGATTCACGCGGCCGGGATAGGTGTCGATCTTCAGCCCGAAGGCCGGCACCGCGAAGTTGTGGATGACGTCCGCCGATGTCACGAGGATGCGGATCTTGGTCTGGACCGGGACCACCATGCGATTGTCGACCTCGAGCAGGCGCAGCGGCTTGCCTGGTCCGAAGTCGTCCTTATTGACCATGCGGCTCTCGAACTTGATGCCGCCATCCTCCGGGTACTCATAGGACCAGTACCACTGGTGCGAGACGATCTTCACCGTCTTGGTCACGCCGTCTTTGCCTTCCGGGATCACGTCTGCCTTGTAGAGAAGACGGAAGGACGGGATGGCCATGAGCACGAGGATCAGGACGGGCACGCCGGTCCAGATGATCTCCAGCAACGGATGATGCGTCGTCTTCGACGGCACCGGGTTGGCCTTCTTGTTGAACTTGACCACCACGTAGATCAGCAACCCGAGGACGAAGAGCGAGATTGCCGTGATCAGCGGAGTCAGCACGACATCGTGGAACCACACGATGTCGACCATGACCGGCGTCGCTGCGGCCTGGAGTCCGATGGCGCCGGGCTCCGGCTGCGCGGCCAGCGCCGGCAGCCCGCCTGCCAGGGACGCAGCGGCGCCCAGAGCGAGCCCCGTAAGTCCCGGCCCCTGCGCCAGGCCAGCGTGCTGAATCTTGCGCTTCGACATGCTCTCTCGATCCCTCGTTCTGGCCGCTCCGGCAGCGACCGTCGTCCACGGCTGGCCTCTCCGGCCCCTTGATTGGTTCCCTGTCGCGGGGCCGCACAATATACGCTCTTTCGGCGCTTGCGAAGGACGCGATAGTCGGGGCCCGCCTGGGCCGAGCGCAAGCCCGGACCTCGCCGTCCCCCAAGCGACCGAATGTCGCAATCCCGACCGGGGCAAGAGGTCAAGGCCTTCGCTCAGTGCCGGCGCTCAGTGCCGGTCGAGCCTGCGGCGCACGTGGCGCATGCCGAGCCAAACCGCCGCGGCGATGACCGGGATGGCAGCACCGGCCGCCCGGTCCGGATCGATCGGCAATCCCCAGGCCTTGATCGCCTTTGCCGCATATCCCATCAGGCCGACCAGATAGTAAGTGATCGCCGCGACCGAGAGGCCTTCCACCGTCTGCTGCAGGCGGAGCTGGAGGTGGGCGCGCTTGTCCATGGAGGCCAGCAGGTCGCGGTTTTGCGCTTCCACGGCGATGTCGACCCGGGTGCGCAGGAGCTGGCTGGCGCGGCTCACCCGCACCGAGAGCGACTCGATGCGCGCCTCCACCGACTGGCAGGTCGCGATCGCCGGCGCCAGCCGCCGCTCCAGGATCTCGGAGAAGGGCGGCAGCCCTTGGATGCGCACCTCGCGCAGCTCGCCGATCCGGCGCAGCATCACGTCATGGTAGGCGCGGCCGGCACCGAACCTGTAGTTCGTCTCGGCCGAGATGCGCTCGACCTCTGCGGCCAGCTCGGTGAGCGCCCGCAGCAGCGGCTCCTCGTCCGCCTGCGCCGCCAGCGACAAGCGCCCGATCAGGTCGGCCAAGCGGCGGTCCAGCTGGGTGACCCGCGGCCCGGCCTCGCGCGCCAGAGGAAGTCCCAGCACGGCCATCACGCGATAGGTCTCGATCTCCAGGAGCCGGCGCGCCAGGCGCCCGGCCTGCCGCCCCGTCAACCCGCGGTCGAGGACAAGGAACCGGCTGAAGCCCTCCTCGCTGATCTGGAAGTCGGTGAACGCCTCGGCCGCGCCCCCGGCGACCTGGGCGCCGGCGAGGTCGTCATGGCCGAACGCCCGGACCACCTGGGCGAAATCGCCGGGCGGGCGATCGGGCGCATAGGGCCGGCGCCGCTCGAAGGCGACGTGGGCGGCGACCATCAGCTGGCCAGGAAGCTGGCGCAGCAGATCGGCCGGCACGGACTCGATCGCCGTTGCCGCGAAGGGATGCTTGAACGCGGCCCGCTCGAAGAACGTGTACGTGGAGAACTCGGTGTGCCGTTCCCAGCGGACGCGCAGCCGGCCGAGATCGACCGACAGGACCGTGGCGCCGATCGCCGGCGGCGCCGCGCCGAAATGCGCGCACAGCTCGATCAGCGCCGCGCGCTCGGCCTCCTGCGCCGACTCGCCGGAGAGGAATGCCAAGTGGCTCGCTCGCTCCGGCGTGAGCAGAGGCTCCGACGGCCGCGCATGGATCTCCTGGCTCAGCAGGCGACGCTGGGGGTGCTCGGTCAGGCCTGTCATCGACGAATCCATACCAGACCGCCAGCCGATCGGAGAAGCCGCTCGCTCCGCGCACCCTTTTGCTCTTGGCGGCAGTCATGTAAGAATTGGCTTGCGCCGCGTCGCGGCGCCGATTTTCAGGAACGGAAGGAACGTCTGATGACCAAGCGTATTCTCGTGGCGATCGTCGCCGCGTTCTTTGCTGCGGCCGTCGCCGCCCCGGCGATGGCGCAGACGGCCGCGCCGGCCGGCAAGGCCGACATGAAGGGCGGCAAGAAGGACGCCAAGAAGAAGGCGAAGAAGACCGCGAAGAAGCCGATGGCAAAGAAGAGCTGAGCTTCGGGACCTTGTTCCGATCTCGGAAAGCGGCGCCGGCCCGGCGGGCCAGCGCCGCCTCTCTTCCGAAGACGAACCACGCCGAGAACGAACCACGCCATGCGCAGCCGCACGAGCAGCCGGAGCACGATCGGGCGCCGTTGCAGGCGCGAGCGACACGAAGCGGAGGCTTGATCATGACGTTGCGCGCACTTGCGATCGCCGGCGCAGCCGCTCTCGGCCTCGCCGTCGCATCCCCAGCGGACGCCCAGACGGCTGCTCCGGCATCCCCGCCTGCCGCCGGCGCCAAGGCCGGCGAGATGAAGGCCAAGCAGCAGGAACGGAAGGCCGAGCGCCAGAAAGCGCGCGAGGTCCACGAGGCCGAGATCAAGGCGATGAAAGAGAAGCATGCCAAGGAGCGCCAGGCGCTCGCCGAGCGGCACAAGGCCGAGCGCGAGGCATTGCGCGCCAAGGTCAAGGGCAACTGACGCAAAGAACCAGCTGACGCCAAGCGGCAACCGACTCGGCGGTCGCCCGCGTCAGGGACGGGCGATCGCCCTCAGCTTCGCCAGGCAGGCGTCCCGGTCCGGCACGTGCCGCTCGCCGATCCACCACTCCCGCAGCGCGCTCAGCGCCTGACCGATCGCCGGCCCCTTGAGCCCGAGAGAGCGCGCGTCGTCGCCCCCGACCGGAAGCCGCGGCTCGACCCAGGCAGCGGCGCGCGCCAGGAGCGCGCGCCAGTCCTCGGCGCTCCGGCGATCGGGCAAGCGCCCCTCGGCGAGGGACGCCGCCCAGGCAAGGATCGCGCGGTCGCGCACCAGCGGGCCGCCTTCGGCGTGCAGCCGGCGCAGGAGAGCGACCTCGCTCAAGTCGGGATCGATCGGTTCGACCTCCCGGACCAGCGCCTCCAGCCGCGCCGCGTCGGCCCGCGACAGGCGGAGCCTGTCGGCGACGGCGCTCGCAGCGCCCGGCGGGACCAGGACGGCGAGCCGCCGCAGCGGGTCGGCGCCCGTGCCGACGCCCTCGACGGTGACAAGGGCGCGCAATCGCTCGACCGCGCTCGCGCCAGGCGCGCGCGCCGGCACGGCATGCGTCCAGATCTCCTCCTGCGCCATCAGCCGCACGACGGCGGTCGGATCCGGCGCGGCGAGGAGGCGGAGCACCTCCGTTCCGATCCGCTCGCCCGAAAGCCGATCGAGCTGGGGGGCATGGCGCCTGCAGGCGGCGAGCGCCCCGGCGTCGGGCTGCGCGCCATCCGCCCCGTTCCGGCCGTAATGGGCCAGGAACCGGAAATAGCGCAGCAGGCGCAGGTAATCCTCGACGATCCTCTGGTCCGCATCGCCGACGAAGCGCACCCGCCCGGCCAGCGCGTCGGCCTCGCCGCCGAACGGGTCGTGCAGCCGCCCGTCGGGCTCGAGCGACAGAGCGTTCATCGTGAAATCGCGCCGCGCCGCGTCGCGATCCCAGTCGTCGGTGAAGGCGACGACCGCGCGCCGTCCGTCGGTCGAGACGTCGACGCGCAAGGTCGTGATCTCGAACGGGCGACCGCCGCTCACCGCCGTCACCGTGCCGTGCTTCAGGCCGGTCGGCACCACCTTGATGCCGGCGGCTTCGAGCCGCGTGGTGACGTCGTCCGGCCGGAGCGGCGTCGCCAAGTCGATGTCGCCGATCGGGCGGCCGAGAACGGTGTCGCGCACGCAGCCGCCGACGAAGCGCACGGCGCCGGGCGGGAACGCACCCGCGACCGCCTGCGTCTCCGCCGCCAGCATCCAGGGCGGCGGGGGCAGCCGGCGGGCCGCGGCGCTCACGGCTTGCTCGCGCCTTTCGGCTGCACGACCGTCGCAGCGCCAGGCGCCGCGCCCGAGCCGCCCTGCGGCGGATTGTCGCTCTTCGGCGGCGCCACCATGCGCCCGGGGATCAACTTGCCGTCCTCGACATGGGCCGGCTGGTAGACCGAGCCCACGTCCTTGTCCGTGAAGCGGTCGAAGACCAGGACGGAAGCGACGGCAAGCACGGTTCCGGCCAGGGCGAGCCACGCCCACGGCGCGTCGCCGATCCCGCGCACCGGGCCGTCGCCTGGCGCGCGGCGGCCGGACTCCCACTTGGCCCACATGAAGTAGAGAACGGTGGGGCCGAGCAGGGGCAAGACGATCGTCAGAAAGGTCCGCATCTGGGGATATCCTGTGTTCGGGGAAGGGGACCGATCGCGCGCAAGGACTCCTCTGGAAAGCCTCACGGCGGCGCCAGGATCTCCGACAGGTTGACGAGCATGCCCGCCGTCACGCCCCAGATCCGGTGGCGGCCGAACGGGAATTGCCAGAAATGCCGCTCGGCGCCCTCGTAGGTGAGCGTCCCGCGCTGCCGGTTCTCGCGGTCGAGGATGAAGGCAAGCGGCACCTCGAACACCTCGGCGACCTCGGTGGCGTCCGGCGCCAGGTCGAAGGGCGGCTCGACCAAGCCGACGACCGGCACGATCTCGAAGCCGGTGCGCGTGAGATAGGTGTCCAGGCGGCCGAGGATGCTCACGCGCTCCGGCGCCAGCCCGATCTCCTCGCGCGTCTCGCGCAAGGCCGTGGCGCGCGCGTCGGCGTCGTCGGGCTCGGCCCGTCCGCCGGGGAAGCTGATCTGGCCGGCATGGTGCTGCAGCGTGTCCGTGCGCCTGGTGAGAAGCACGGTCAGCGCCTCGGGCCGCGCCACGATGGGCACCAGCACGGCAGCCTGCCGCATCGGCCGGCGCGGCTGCATTCCCGGGTTGAGATCGTGGTCGCCGCGCTCGGCAGCAGCCGAGGCGACCGGCGGCTGCAGCAGCGGATCGTCCGTCCCCGGCGTGCCGGGGAACATGGTCGCGGCAGAGCGCCACCCCGGCGGCCGGCTCGCCGCCAGGCGCGCCGCCACGTCCTCCGGCCGCAGGGCCACGGGCAACCGCGCGCTCATCGGGCCGGCAGATCGTCGAGTGGGAAAAATGTCGATCGACTCCATACGCCGTAGCGGTCGATGCGGCGTCCCTCGTGCCGCTCCTTCCGCTCCTCCCCGAATTCCACGAGGTGATAGAAGACCGGCCGCAGGAGGCGCGCCTCCAGCCCCGGCCTGACCAGGATATAGGGGCTCGGAGCGCCGGTCGAAGGGTCGTTGGTGACGCGGATCGGGCGATCCGGCCCCGCTTCGACCTCCTCGTCGATGTTGGTGCGGAAGCGCAGGACCTGATCCTCGCCCGCGCCGATGCGGTCGACCTCGACGGCGACGAAGGGCGCGTCGTCCACCACGATGCGGCCGCGCTCGTAGGGCGTCACCAGCCAGTAGGAGCCGTCGGCCTCGCGCCTGAGCACGCTGGCGAAGAGCTTGACCAGGGGAAGGCGGCGGATC
>JAEULF010000153.1 GCA_016793965.1 Alphaproteobacteria bacterium
ACCGCTATGTGTATAACTGATTCTACATCTGACAATTATTCTCGTATGCAGCAACAGTATGGCCGGAACTAGCAAAAAAGACAGAATAAATCCAACTAAGTTGAGAAAAACTGAAGCCAATGTCAAAATTCCATTGAAATAGGGTTTAGCTAGCCAAGTGAAAAATACAACTAGCAAAAGTATCGCATTACTTGCCGGCCAAGGTATATTGGTAGGCTGCGCGGCGTCAGGATGAATGTTATCAACATCAGGGAGGTTCGTTGGCATAGCATCGAATTTCCAATGATGTCATTTGCGGAGCGCAGTAACCTAAAATCTTGCGCCTGGTCCCATGATTCCCGCACCTGTCAAGACGTCGCGCCTGCCAGCTCTCGAAGATGAGCGTTGGAACGTTACGTTGACAGCATACTCTTTGCTCGTTCGTGAGGCTCTCCACCCGACGCGTTCGCCGCCCCTCGCCCCTCCAGCTCCGCCACCCGGGCCCTGAGCTTCCCCACCTCGTCCGCGAGCTGCTGCATGGCGCGCGCCACGGGGTCCGGCACCGTGCCGTCGCAGGGCAGGCCGTAGGCCATGAAGCGGTCGTCGTCGGCGGCGTCGGCGGCCTTGCGCGAGGCCACAGGCCTCGCCGGGATGCCGACGACCGTCGCATGCGCGGCGACGTCGGCCAGCACCACGGCATTGGCGCCGACCCTGGCGCCCTCGCCGACGACGATCGGCCCGAGGATCTGGGCGCCGGAGCCGACGATGACGTTGTCGCCCAAGGTCGGGTGGCGCTTCTGCTGGCGCTGGCGGGCGCTGTCGACCGAGGGGGCGACGCCGCCCAGCGTCACGTCGTGGTAGAGCGTCACGTCGTCGCCGATCTCGGCCGTCTCGCCGATCACCACGCCCATGCCGTGGTCGATGAACAGCCGCCGGCCGATGGTGGCGCCGGGATGGATCTCGATGCCGGTGAGGAAACGCCCGAGCTGCGAGGCCAGGCGGCCGAGCAGCCGCCACTCGCGCCGCCACAGCGCGTTCGCCAGGCGATAGAACAGCAGCGCATGGAAGCCGGCATAGCAGAGCATGACCTCGAGGCGCGAGCGCGCGGCGGGGTCGCGCGCGATGACGCCGTCGGCGTCGTCGGCCAGCCGCGCCCAAAAGCCCTTGGCGCGGTCGCGCAGGCGCGCCGCCGCCGCGGCTGCCCTGGCGGCCGCTCCGGGAGCCGTCCCAGCAGCCGCCCCGGCCCCCGCTGCGGCCGCGCCTTGCGGCCGCGCGTCGGCCGCCGCGCCGGCGGGGAAGGGGCCGCTCGATCCCTCCGGCGCCGCCAGGGCGCCGGGGACGGGTCCGCCGGCAGCGCCGGCAATGGAATGCTTGAAGATGGCAGCCCCCATCCACTAGGTTACGCCGCCCGCGGCCCCATGCTGCGCCGCAGCGGTCCTGCGATCAATCTAGGGTAGCGCGGCCGGTCGCGCCAGGGGCGGGGCAGCGCTCCGGCGTCACGGCACTGCTGACGGCAGGGCACGGGCGTGCGGGCAGTCGGGGCGGCGGGCAATCGGGGCGGCGCAGTCGGGGCGGCGCAATCGGGGCGGCGGGCTAGGGACGGATCAAGGACACGATGCCAGACGTCATCATCAACGGCCCGGAGGGGCGGCTCGAGGGCCGCTACCAGCACAACAAGACGCCGAACGCGCCGATCGCGCTGATGCTGCACCCGCACCCGCAGCACGGCGGCACGATGAACAACAAGGTCGTCTACCAGCTCTTCCACGTCTTCGCGCGCCACGGCTTCTGCGTGCTGCGCTTCAACTTCCGCGGCGTGGGCAGGAGCCAGGGCAGCTTCGACCGCGGCGAGGGCGAGCTGTCGGACGCCGCCTCGGCGCTGGACTGGCTGCAGGGGGTCAACCAGAACGCGTCGAGCTGCTGGATCGCCGGCTTCTCCTTCGGCGCCTGGATCGGCATGCAGCTCTTGATGCGCCGGCCGGAGATCGCCGGCTTCGTCTCGGTGGCGCCGCCGGCCAGCATGTTCGACTTCTCGTTCCTGGCGCCCTGCCCGTCCTCGGGCCTCATCGTCAACGGCGACGCGGACGAGCTGGTGCCGGTCGAGGCGGTCGAGAAGCTGGCCAAGAAGCTCGCCAGCCAGAAGGACATCAAGGTGGCGCATCGCGTGGTGCGCGGCGCCAACCATTTCTTCTCCGACCATATCGAGGCGCTGACCGGGACCGTCGACGGCTACCTGGCGGAGTCGCTCGGCCGCCTGCCGGCCGCCGTCGGCCAGCGCTGAGCCGGCCGGCTCGGATCCGGCCGCATAGTCCCGAGGAGCACGAGGTCGCGCATGCCGAAGATGACGTTCATCCTGCGCGACGGCGCGCGCAAGGAGGTCGAGGCGCCGGTCGGCCTCTCGGTCCTGGAGATCGCCCACCGCAACGCGGTCGACATCGAGGGCGCCTGCGAGGGCTCGCTCGCCTGCTCGACCTGCCACGTCATCGTCGATGCCGAGGATTACGACCGCCTGACCGCCGCCAAGGAGGAGGAGGAGGACATGCTCGACCTCGCCTTCGGGCTGCAGGCGACCTCGCGGCTCGGCTGCCAGATCATCATCACCGAGGAGCTCGACGGGCTGACCGTGGCGCTGCCCGCCGGCACGCGCAACGCGCAGTCCGGCTGATGGCGCGCGGACGCGGCGCCGGCGCGAGCGGCGGGCCGATGCCGTGACATCCCCCGAAGGCGCGCTCTTCGCCCGGCTGCGCGAGTCCTGCGCCGCCGACTGGCGCGCCTATGTCGAGCATGACTTCGTGCGCGGCATCGCCGACGGCACGCTGCCGGAGGCCTCGTTCCGCCACTACCTCGTGCAGGACTACCTGTTCCTCAGGCACTTCGCGCGCGCCTACGCGCTCGCCGCCTTCAAGGCGGACACGCTGGAGGACATGCGCAGCGCCGCCGCGGCCCTGTCGGCCCTGGTCGGCGCGGAGATGGGGCTGCACGTCACGTATTGCCGCGGCTGGGGCCTCGACGAGGCGGCGATGGCGGCGACGCCGGAATCGGCCGCCTGCGTCTCCTACACGCGCTACGTGCTCGACCGCGGCATGGCCGGCGACTTGCTCGACCTGCTCGCGGCGCTGGCGCCCTGCGTGATGGGATACGGCGAGATCGGAAAGCGCCTGATGGCCGGCCATGCCGTCCGGCGCGGCGCCAATCCCTATGCCGCGTGGATCGAGACCTATGGCGGCGACGGCTACCAGGACCTCTGCGCCGCCGCCGCCGCCCAGCTCGACGCCGTCGCGCTGCGCCGCTGCGGGCCGGGCATCCTGGAGGGACGGGGGCCGCGCTGGGACAGCCTCGCCGCGACCTTCGCCGCGGCGACGCGGCTCGAGGCGGCGTTCTGGCAGATGGGCCTGGACCGGAGCCCCTGAGGAGCGCTTCCCTGCGGCTCTTCCCACCGGCTCTTCCCACCGGCTCTTCCCAGCGGCTCTTCCCTGCGGCTCTTCCCTGCGGCTCTTCCCTGCGGCTCCTCTGAACGATCTAGTCCCAGCGTGCGGCTTGTCGGCCGCGCCGCGAGGCGCCAGGTTGCCGCCCTGATCCGCGCCCATTGCCGGAGCCGACAGGTGCCGAGCGCCTCGCCGATGCCAAGCCGCCAGGGAACGTCCGACGCCCGCGACCTGATCGCCCCGATCGGCGACATCCTCGCCGCGATCGGCCAGCCGATCCTGGTGCACCGGTTCCATCGGCCGCTCTACTGCAACGAGGCGTTCGCGCGGCTGTTCGGGTACGCCGGCGCTGCCGAGGTGCTGGCGCTGCCGGACATGCAGGTGCTGTTCCCGCGAGCGCAGGTCGAGGCGAACCGGCGCCGCCAGCAGGCCGTGCTCGACGGCGACGCGGCCGCCTGCGCGCCGGAGACCTGCCTGCGCCGCCGGCGCGACGGCACGGAGATCTGGGTCGAGATCCGGCGCGCGCGGGTCGCGTGGGGCGGCGAGCCGGCCGTGCTCTCGGCGGTCGTCGACGTCAGCGATCGCGTCGCGGCCGAGGCCATGGGCATCGTCCTGCGCGACACGCTGGACGGATTCTCCGAGGCGATCCTGATCACCGACCCGCAGGACCGCGTCATCCTGGCCAACCGCAGCTACCACGCGCTGCACCCGGACCTGCCGGAGCGCGACGCCATCATCGGCAGCGACTACGGCGCCGTGCTGCGCGCGATGGCCGAGCGCCTCGCGGCCTCGATGCTGCCGGGCACGATCGACGTCGGCGCGTGGGTCGAGGAGCAGCTCCTGGCGCATCGCGGCGTCACGGGCATCGCCAAGGACACCTTCTCCGTCGGCGCCCGCCATTACCAGCGCCAGCGCGAGCGCGTCGCCAACGGCGGCATCGTGACCGTCATCATCGACGTGACGGCGCGCCGCGAGTTCGAGACGGCGCTCGCCGAGCGCGAGTCCGTCCTGCGCCAAGCCGCGCGCATCGCGCGCTGGGGCCACTACATCTGGGACGAGGACTTCAAGCGCATGGTCGA
>JAEULF010000155.1 GCA_016793965.1 Alphaproteobacteria bacterium
CGTGAGGAACGTCGTAACCTCGCCGTACTGCGGGTTGCCGATATGCGGCACGACGGCGCCGATCATCTTGCGGCTGCCGGTCACCAAGCTCCGTGCCGCCGCATTGGGCGTGTAATTGAGCTCGCGGCAAATCGCCAGCACGCGCTCGCGTGTCGCCTCGCGCACCACCGGCCGGCCGTTGACGACATTGGACACGGTCTGGATCGAGACCGCCGCCGCCTTCGCGATGTCCTTGATTGTGACTTGCATAAGTATCAAATCATTTGAACGTTAAAATCAATGGTCTGTCAAGAATGAGCGGCTTCAACCTGACAGCAGATGGCATGCCGCCTCATGCCCTGGGGCAATCACGCGCAACGGAGGAACCTCGGTGCGACAGACCGGCTTGGCGTGCGGGCAACGGGTGTGGAAGCGACAGCCGGGTGGCGGCGCGATCGCGCTCGGCACCTCACCTTCGACGGCGAGCGTGAGGCGCGGTTTGGTCGGGTCGGGCAACGGCACCGATGCCATCAACGCCTGCGTATAAGGATGCTGCGGCGCCCGAAACAGCGCACGGGTCTGCGCGATCTCCACCAACCGGCCGAGATACATGACCGCGGTGCGGTCGCTCACGTGCTCCACCACCCCGAGATCGTGCGCAATGAACAGGTAGGACATGCCGAACTCCGCCTGCAGATCAACAAGCAGGTTGATGACCTGGGCTTGCACGGAGACATCGAGCGCCGAGACCGGTTCGTCGCAGACCACGACCGTCGGCCGCGTCGCGATCGCGCGCGCAATGCCGAGGCGCTGGCGCTGACCCCCCGAGAACTGGTGCGGGTGGCGGTCGAGGTACTGCGCGCCCAGCCCCACCCGGCTCAGCAAGGCAGCCGTTCGGTCGCGACGCTCTGCCGCCGATTCGGTGACGAAATTCCCCAGCGGCTCGCCGACGATCCGACCCGCCGTCATGCGCGGGTTGAGCGATGCGTACGGATCCTGGAAGATCAGCTGCAGGTGCCGGCGCAGCGGGCGCATCTTGCGGCGGCCCAGCTGGTCGATGCGCTGCCCCATCAAGTGGACGCTGCCCGCAGTCGGCGGCGTAAGGCCGACGATCATCCGGCCGACCGTCGACTTGCCGCTGCCGCTCTCACCGACGATTGCCAGGGTCTCGGCGCGACGCAGGACGAACGAGACGCCGTCGACCGCGTGAACGATCGCGCGCGCGCCAAACCACCCGCTTCGCCGAACGGCGAAGTGCTTGACGAGGTCGCGGACCTCGAGCACCGGCTCAGTCGACGCCATGGGCAGCCTCGATCACGGCGTCGGCCCGCCAGCAGGCCGCGGTGTGGCCATCCTCGAACGCCACAAGTGGCGGAGCCTCGCGGGTGCAGCGCGCGTCCGCGAGCGCGCAGCGCGGCGCAAAGGCGCAGCCCGGCGCAGGGCGATCGAGCACCGGCACCGTGCCTGCCATCTCCGGCAGCCGCCCGCGCGGGCCGTCACCCTGCGACGCGCCGAGCCGCGGCATCGACCCCATCAGGCCGCGCGTATACGGATGACGCGGATTGGCGAACAGGTCGCGCACGCGGGCCTCCTCCACCTTGCGCCCGGCATACATCACGACGACGCGCTGTGCGGTCTGCGCGACGACGCCGAGATCGTGGGTGATCAGCACCAGCGCCATGCCGCGCTGCCGCTTGAGGTCGAGCAACACCTCGAGGATCTGCGCCTGCACCGTCACGTCCAGCGCGGTCGTCGGCTCGTCGGCGATCAACACGTCGGGATTGCACGAAACTGCCGCCGCAATCATGACGCGCTGACGCATGCCGCCCGAGAGTTCGAATGGGTACTGCTGCAGCCGCCGCTCGGGATCAGGGATCCGAACTGCGTGCAGCAGTTCAAGCGCTCGAGCGCGCGCCGCGCTGCGACCCAGCTGGCGGTGCACGCGCAGCGTCTCGGTGATCTGGCGCTCAACCGTCAGCACGGGGTTGAGCGACGTCATCGGCTCCTGAAAGATCATCGCGATCCGGTCGCCGCGCAGCCGGCGCAGTTCCTCGGGCGACAGCGACAGCAGATCGATCTCGCCGAGCGTCAATTCGGTCGCGCGCATTCGGGCACTGGCACCGGGCAGCAGGCGCAGCACGCCGAGCGCGGTCATGCTCTTGCCGCAGCCGGACTCGCCCACGATCGCGAGCGTCTCGCCCGCGGCGACCTCGAACGACAGCCGGTCGACGGCGACGACGCGCCGCGTGCCGCGTCCGAGCTCGACCTCAAGGTCGCGCACGCGCAGCGCCGGCGTGTCGGCTGCGTGTCCCCGTGCCGCCATGTCAGAGCCGCCCCTGCAGGCGGGGATCGAGCCCGTCGCGCAGCCCGTCCCCGAGCATGTTGACCGCCAGGACGGTGATCGTCAGCGCCACGCCGGGCATCAGGGTCAGCGCAGGGTCGAGCAGGAAGAAGGCGCGGCTCTCCGCCATCATGTTGCCCCAGCTCGGGATTTCCGGCGGCGTGCCGGCGCCGAGGAAGCTGAGAGCCGCTTCGACAATGATCGCGGAGGCGGCAATGT
The DNA here is from genome assembly GCA_016793965.1 of Alphaproteobacteria bacterium. GTDB lineage: Bacteria > Pseudomonadota > Alphaproteobacteria > JAEULF01 > JAEULF01 > JAEULF01. The sequence goes on from JAEULF010000155.1 coordinate 2,540, forward strand.
AGGTCGCCTGCACCGTCAGTGGCGCCAAGGTATTGGGCAGGATGTGGCGCCACAAGATCGCCGGCAGGGTCGAGCCAGAGACGATCGCGCCCTCGACGAAGGGCAACTCGCGCAAGGTCAAGACGACGCTGCGAACGAGGCGCACCACCCGCGGTACCTCGACGATCGCGAGCGCGATCACCACGGTCTCGACGCTGGCGCGAAACACAGCCATCAACGCAATCGCGAACAGCACCGCCGGTATCGACATCAGGCCGTCCATGACCCGCATCACCACCGCATCGAGCAATCGAACGAAGCCGGCGAGAATGCCGATCGCCAGCCCGACGACGGTCGCGATCGCCGCGACCAGGGTTCCCACGGCGAGCGAGACCCGCGTGCCATACAAGATCCGCGACAGCACATCTCGGCCCAAGTGGTCAGTGCCGAGCAGATTCTCCGCGGTGGACGGCGCCATGCTGTTGAGCGGATCGATCGCCTGTGGATCATGGACTGTCAGCAGCGGCGCCGCGATGCCGGAGAGCGCAATCAGGGCCAGCAGCGCGGCGCCGATGGCCACGGTCGGATGCGTGCACGCGGCCTGCCATAGACCTGCCCCGAAGGTGGCGTGCGGCGCGGGGGGCGTTGCGTCGGCCATTGCTCAGTACCGGATCCGGGGATCGAACAGGGTGTAGGTCAGGTCGACCGCAAGGTTCAGCAGCACGTAGGCGAGCGAGATGACCAGGACCACACCCTGGATCACCGGGAAGTCGCGACGGAAGATCGCATTCACAGTCAGGCGTCCGATGCCAGGTATGGCGAACACGCTCTCTGTCACCACCACGCCGCTCAGCAGCACGCCGAAGCCGATCCCCACCATGGTGATGACGGGAATCGCGGCGTTCTTGAGGGCATGCACGAGCAGGATCGTCGAGCCCGGCAGGCCCTTGGCGCGCGCGGTGCGGATGTAGTCTTCGCTCAATACCTCGAGCATGCTTGCACGCGTCACGCGCGCAATCAGCGCGACGAACGTCGCACCGATGGCAATCGCAGGGAGGGTCAGGCTGCGCAGGACAGGGCCGAAACCGGACTCAAGGCCGGGATAGCCCTGCACGGGGAGTATACCCAGCCGGTAGCCGAAGACGTAGGCGAGCATGTACCCGAGGACGAAGACGGGCGTCGAAAATCCGAGCACTGCCGCGCCCATCAATGCCCGATCGATCGATGACCCGGCCCGCGCAGCCGCCAGGACGCCAACGGGAACCGCGAGCGCGATGCTGTAGATCATCGCCGTTGCGGTGAGCAGGAGTGTCGGCTCCGCGCTCTGAACGATCAGTTCGAGCACGGGCGTGCGCGAGAAGATCGAGATTCCGAGATCGCCGTGCAGCAGCTGCGACAACCAGCTGAAGTATTGGACCACCAGCGGACGATCGAGGCCCATTGCCGCTCGCGTTCGGGCAATCTCCGCGCTCGATGCGAAGTCGCCGACCAGAATGGCGGCGGGATCACCGGGACCGACCCGCGACAGAACAAAAACGACGATCGTTACGATCGCCATGACGGGCACGACCATCAACAGGCGGCGAATGACATATCCGATCATCGGTCGACCGATGCAAGGCGGCGGGTCGGTACGAAACCGCAATCGTCACGCAACGCGGTCATCGCGTAGACCGGCGGAGAATGTCGACCGATGACTTCATACGGCGACACGTCAAGCCGCGCTGCCCGTTCGCCCAACTTGGCGCGCAGGACATCGGCGACCGCATCGCGCGACCGGACATCGGGCGCAACGAGATTGTAGACGCGGGCGCCGCTTCGGCCGGGGGCGCCGACGATCGTGGCGATCCCGTCGACGACGTCGTCAGCCGCCACCTGCCCCAGCAGGACGAAGGGCCGGTATGACGGCGCCACGACGCTGCACCAGCGATCTTCGTTTCCTGGCTTGTCGGCGATCGATCCGATCCGCAGCGACACGAACGCGCGATCCGGGAAGAGCCGCGAAAAATAGTCGGCGAGTTGCTCGGCGAGGTACTTGGAAAGACCATATGCGTCCACGGCCAGGCAAGGATGGCGGTCGCCGATCGGCAGTTCCAGGGGAACAAACCCGGGATCAAGGCAGCCGGCCGCGGCGATCGAACTCGCAAGCACGAACCGACGGCAGCCGCGCTCGCCGAGGTAGCGCAGGAGCCGCCGCGTGCCGAGCAGATTGACCGACAGCGCAGCCTCCTCCGTCGCGCCGCCAATCTCCGATGCGAGGTGAACGAGGACGTCGATGTCATGCCCATCGAGCTGCTTGAGGTCATCGAGCGACCCAAAGCTGCCCCGGTAGGAGCGAACGGGCCCGGAGACAGCGCTCCGGGAGATCGCGATGACATCGTGCTCCTCTCCAAGCCTAGTCAGAAGCCGGCGCCCCAGGAAACCGCTGGCACCGGTGACCAGGACCGTTGACCTGCGGCGGCTCGTCATTCCCGTCGTTCAGCCGAGCACGCAGAGCCGCATGCGCCCGCGCGGCCATGCACGAGCCAAGATCCCCGCAATGGACGCGGCCGGCGCTCGGTCAGCGCTTCTCGACGTTCCACATCACCGGATAGCCCGGCCCGTCGAGGACGCCCGAAAGGTTGTTGCGGAACGCGACCGGCAACAGGAACTGCCCCGTCGGGATGTAGGGCAGGACCTCGAAGAACCGCGCTTGGTACTGCGCAACCAGCCGCGCGCGTCCTTCGGCTGGCGTCGTCGTGAACGCCTCCAGAAGCTGCTGGAGCGGCGCATCGCACGGCCAGCCGACCCAGTTGGCGCCGTCGCA
>JAEULF010000161.1 GCA_016793965.1 Alphaproteobacteria bacterium
GCGAGATCGCCACCATCTGCATCTCGCCCCCCGACAGGTTCTCCGCCTCGCGCTCCATCAGGTGCTCGACCGGCGAGAAGATCTCGAACGCCTCCTTGAGCGTCCAGGCGCGGAAGCGCGTGCGCTTCTGCCCGATCGCCAGGTTGCGCGCGACCGTGAGCGTCGGGCAGAGGCGGCGGTCGTCGGGCACCCAGCCTATGCCGCGGCGCGCGATCTCGTGGGTGGGGAGGCGAGTCACGTCGGCGCCGTCGAAGGCGACCGTGCCGCGCCGCGGCCGCGTCAGGCCGAGGATCGAGCGCAGCGCAGTCGTCTTGCCGGCGCCGTTGGGGCCCAGCAGCGCCAGCACCTCGCCCGCGCCGACCTGCAGCGAGACGTCGAACAGCGCCTGCGTCTCGCCGTAGAAGGTGTCGATGCCGCGGACGTCCAGCATCACGCGAGCTTCCCGAGGTTCGAGCGCTGCACCCAGGGATTGCGGCGCAGCTCGTCGGGCGTGCCGCGCGCGATCACCTGGCCCCAATGGATCACCGAGACCTCGTCCGCGAGCTCGAACAGGAAACGCATGTCGTGCTCGATCAGCACCATGGCGAGCGAGCCCTTGAGGCGGCGGATCAGCTCGGCGAGCCGCGCCGTCGCCTCGGTGCCGAGGCCCGAAGTCGGCTCGTCGAGGAAGAGGATGCGCGGTGCCGCCGCCAGCGCCACGCCGATCTCCAGCGCCCGGCGCTCGCCGTAGGACAGCGCCTTGGCGATCGCGTCGCCGCGGCCCGCCAGGCCGACGCGCTCCAGCGCGGCGTCGGCCGCGTCGCGGATCTCGCCGATCCCGGCCGCCGCCCGGGCCATCTGGAAGCCCCGCCCGCGCATCGCTGGCAGCGCCATGGCGACGTTCTCCCGCGCGGTGTACTCGTCGAACAGGTTCATCATCTGGAAGGAGCGCGAGACGCCGAGCCGCGCGATCTCGTGCGGCTTCTTGCCGGCGATGTCGCGCCCGTCGAGCACGACGCGGCCGCGGTCTGGCGCGTAGCGCCCGGTCAGCACGTTGAAGCAGGTCGTCTTGCCGGCGCCGTTCGGACCCATGATGCCGCTGATCCGCCCGTCGGCGAAGGCAAGCGAAATGTCCTCCAGCACGACGCGGCGGCCGAAGCGCTTGTGCAGGCGGTGCGCCTCGAACAGCGCCATGGCGTCAGCGCCCAGCCGCGGCGAGCCGCGCGCGCGCCCGCGCCAGCCAGTGCCGCCAGGCGCCGGCGATGCCCTCCGGCTGGAACAGCACGAGCGCCATGAACATCAGCCCGAACCAGAGCATCCACGTCGTCGTCGCCGCGCCGATCACGTCGCGCGACACGAAGTAGACGGCGACGCCGACCACCGGCCCCCAGAAGCTCACCAGCCCGCCGCCGACCAGCACCATCATCACGACGATGCCCGACCAGTGCAGGCTCATGACGTCGGGGAATGCCGATTGCTGCGCCTGGGCGAAGAGGGCGCCGGCGAAGCCCGACAGGCCGGCGGAGAGCGTGAAGGCGGTGAACTTGTAGAGCCAGACATCGTAGCCGACGAAGGACGCGCGCGCCTCGTTCTGCTTGATCGCGCGCAGCACGCGCCCGAAGGGCGAGTTGACCAGGCGCCACAGCCCTGTCGCCACGAGCGCGAAGGCGGCGAAGACCAGCCAGTAGAAGGCCTCGTTGCCCGACACGTCGAAGGCGGCGACGCCGAGATCGACGGGGAGCCGGCGGATCTTCAGGAGCCCGTCCTCGCCGCCGGTGACCGAGTGCCACTTGACCGCGACGAACCAGAAGACCTGGCCGAAGGCGATGGTCATGAAGGCGAAGTAGATGCCGCGCCGGTGCGAGATGAAGGCGGCGACGGCCGCGCCCGCCAGCGCGGCCGCAGCGACGGCGACGAGGAGGCAGAGCCAGAGGTTCTCGGCGATGCCGTGCTGCGCCAGGCCGAAGGCGTAGGCGCCGACGCCGAAATAGGCGCCATGCCCGAAGGACGGCAGGCCGGTCTGGCCGAGCGTCAAGTTGTAGGCCAGCGCGTAGGTCGCCCAGATCATGATCTCGACGCCGATATACTCGTAGAGCCCGACGCCGCGGATCCAGAGCGGCACGCTGGCGAAGAAGACGAGCGCCGCGAGCATGGCGGGCGGGAAGAGGCGCGCCTGGTCGCGATCGGCCGGCGGGGCGGTGCGTCCCGTCATCTCAGACCTCCAGCACGCTGCGCTTGCCGAGCAGGCCGCGCGCGCGGAACGTGACGACGGCGATCAGCAGCAGGTACATCGACAGCAGCGACCATTCCGACGCGTAGGCGCCGGAGAGGCCGACGACCATGCCGACCATCAGCCCGGCGGCGACGGCGCCCCAGAAGCTGCCGATGCCGCCGAGCACGATGACGAGGAAGGCCGGCACGACCGCGTCGACGCCCATATGCGGCCGGATGCCCCAGATCGGCGCCAGGATGACGCCGGCGATCCCGGCCAGCGCCGTGCCGAAGGCGAACACCCAGAGGCGCAGCCGCGTCAGGTTGATGCCGAGCGCGCGCACCATCTCGCTGTCGTGCGCGCCGGCCTTGATGATGGCGCCGTAGGGCGTGCGCTCGAGGAACAGCCAGAGCAGCGCGATGGCGCCGAGCGCGAAGAGCCCGGCATAGACGCGGTAGGTCGAGTAGATCAGGTCGAGGAAGACGAAGCCGCCGCCGATGCCGCGCGGCAGCGGCAGAACGTAGTCGCGCGTGCCGAACAGGATGCGGATCAGCTCCTCGATCACCAGCGCCGCGCCGAAGGTGAAGAGGAGGCCGTAGAGCACGTCCTTGCCGTAGGTCCGCCGCAAGCAGAGCTCGAGCAGCATGCCGGCGCCGCCGGCGACGATCGGCGCGGCAACCAGGGCGGCGACATAGCGCCAGCCCGCCGGCACCTGCTTCCATTGCGCCAGGAGGTCGGCCGGCAGCGGCAGCTGGCCCGCCATGACGACGAAGGCCGCGTAGGCGCCGAGCGCGAAAAGCGAGCCGTGCGCCAGGTTGATCTGCTCCATCACGCCGACGATCAGCATGAAGCCCAGAGCGATCAGCGCGAACAGCAGCCCGAGGCTGACGCCGTTGACGAGATGGGGCAGGAGGGCAGCAAGGAGGTCCATGCAGGGCAAGGCGTCAGGTGCGAGGGCGGATGCTGTGGTCCAGCCCTGACCCTCCCCATGTCTCGCACGGAGAGGGGGAAGGCCGGCGCTTCGGCTTCCACCTCCCCGTCGCGCAGCGACGGGGAGGGCCGGGGTGGGGCAAGCCGCGCATCCTACAGCTCGTAGGTCGGCACCTTGTCGTACGGCACCAGCTTGCACTTGGTCGGCGCCGCGTCGTCCTTGGCGTCGTCCGGCTTGGTCCAGCTCAGGATCTTGAACATGTCCGTGTCGTCCTTCGGCGCCGGGTTGCGCTCGGCCAGGTAGATCGTCTGCTGCACCTGGTGCGTCACCGGGTCGATGTAGGCGTCGAAGTGCTGCATGCGCTCGGCGGCCGGCATCTTGTGGCCCTCGAGCTGCTTGATGACCGCGATGTTGTTCGTGGATCCGGCGCGCTGGATGGCGCGCAGCAGCTCGCGCGTCGCCATGTAGCCGTTGTAGGAGACGTTGCCCGGCACCGCGATCTGGTAGTCCGGCCAGGCGGCCGTCCAGCGGCGCACGAAGTCCTCGACGCCCGGCAGCGGCAGCTTGTGGTACCAAGTCGTGCCGAACACGCCGAACAGGCTGTTGATGCCCGCACCCCAGACGTCCGGCCAGTCCTGCTGGTTGTTGATCCAGGCGGGCTTGCGGTCGAGCTTGAGGTCCGCGACCTGCTGGCGCAGCGCCTTGATGTCGTCGCCGCCGATCGCCGCCGCCACGACGTCGGGCTTCGCCTGCTGGATCTTCAGCAGGTAGGAGGTGAAGTCGCGCGTGTTCTGCGGGACCAGCAGGTTGTCGATGATCTTGGCGCCCGACTTCTCGGCGAGCGCCTTGGTCGCCGCCGACGTCGTGTGGCCCCACACGTAGTCGTTGGTCAGCAGCATCCAGTTCTTGCCGATGCTGCGCGCCGCGCTCTCGACCGCGGCCTTGGCGAAGTTGGCGCCGTTGCCGTCCCACACGAACTTGACGCGGCTGCAGTTCTCGCCGGCCTCGGAGGGCGCCGAGGAGTTGGTGTTCAGGTAGATCGTGCCGTACTTGGCGGCGACCTGCGTGATCGCGTTGGCGACGCCGGAGTGCAGCGCGCCGATCAGGAAGCCGCATTCGTCGCGGGTGATGAAGCGCTCGGCGACGCGGCTGCCGGTGGCCGGCGTCGTCTCGGTGTCCACGGTGACGACCTCGACGCGGCGGCCGAGGACGCCGCCCTTCGCGTTGGCCTCGTTGACCGCGAGCATGATGCCGCGCAAGTCGTCCTGGCCGCTGGCGCCGTACTGGCCCGAGGCGTCGCAGGTCAAGCCGAGCTTGATCGGCTTCTTGGCGCCCTGGCCGTAGACGTGCAGCGTCTTCCACGGGCCGAAGAACGTGGCGCCGGCGGCGACCGCGCCGGTCGACAGGATGAGGCGGCGTCGCGAGACGTTGAGCTTGGGCATGTTCCCCTCCCGGTGGGTTTCGGACGACGGTGCCGATGCGGGCGCTTGGCGCTGCCCTTGTTCTTCATGGTGCGGCAAGGCTAGACAAAACGTTCCATTGCTGTCAATCACTAGAACGAATGTTCCATTTGGCGGGAGCGGGCGCGCGGCGCCCGCCGAGCATGGCCAAGCCACGCATATCCGAGAGAAGCGCATCAGGGCTGGGCACCTTCGAGAGCCTGCGCGCGCGCATCGCCGAGCGCCATCCGCGGCTGAGCCCGCAGCTGCGCAAGATCGCCGCGCACGTGATCGAGCACCCAAACGACGCGGCGCTCGGCACGGTGGCGGAGGTCGCGCGCGGCGCCGGCGTGCCGCCCTCGGCGATCGTGCGCTTCGCCAAGGCCCTCGACTTCGACGGCTTCAGCGCGATGCAGCTGCTCTTCCGCTCGCGCCTTGTCGAGGGGCAGCCGAGCTACCGCCAGCGCATAGAGGCGATGCGGCGCGATCGCGGCGACCGCTCGTCGGTCCTCGCCGAGTGCGCCGCCCAGGGCATCGCGGCGCTGGAGCACTTGCGCGCCGGCGAGATGGCGCAGCGCCTTGGCGCCGCGGCGGACCTGCTCGCCGGCGCCGCGTCCGTGCACGTCCTGGCACAGGGCCGCTCGTTCCCGGTCGCCTACTACGCCTGGTACGCGCTGGCGCGGCTCGAGCGGAACGCGCACCTCGTCGACGGCATCGGCGGCAGCCTGAAGCAGCAGGCGGCGCTGATCGGGCGGCGCGATGTGCTGCTGGTGGTGAGCTTCCGCCCTTATGCCGAGCCCGTGGTCGCCGCCGCGACGGAGCGCGCCGCTGCCGGCGCGCCGGTCGTGGCCATCACGGACGGGCCGCTGAGCCCGCTTGCGCGCTGCGCAAGCGTGGCTCTGGAGGCGCCGCAGGGCGACGAGCAGTCGATCCGCTCGCTCGTCGCGCCGATGTGCCTCGCGCAGTCGCTGGTGCTCGAGCTCGGCCATCGCATCGCATCGACAGAGAACGGGAGATCCCGCCATGCCCGCAAGACCTGAGCCCTCCCGCCGGCTCGACGTCGTCACGCTCGGCCGCTCGTCGGTCGATCTCTACGGCGAGCAGGTCGGCGGCCGGCTCGAGGACATGCAGTCCTTCGCCAAGTACGTCGGCGGCTGCCCGACCAACATCGCCGTCGGCACGGCGCGGCTCGGCCTCAGGTCCGCCGTCATCACGCGCGTCGGCGACGAGCAGATGGGCCGCTTCATCCGCGAGACGCTGGCGGCCGAGGGCGTCGACGTCAGCCACGTCTCGACCGACCCCCGGCGCATGACCGCGCTGGTCATCCTCGGCATCCGCGACGGGCAGACTTTCCCGCACATCTTCGTGCGCGAGAACTGCGCCGACATGGCGATCGAGCCGGCGCATATCGACCCGGCGTTCATCGCCTCGGCGTCGGCGCTCGTCGTCACGGGCACGCACCTCTCGAAGCCGGGCGTCGAGGCTGCGAGCAAGGCGGCGATCGCTCACGCCAAGAAGGCCGGCACCAAGGTGGTGTTCGACATCGACTACCGCCCGGTGATCTGGGGCCTCACCGGCCACGCCGCCGGCGAGAGCCGATTCGTCGCTTCCGCCGACGTCACGAAGCACTTGCAGACGATCATCCCGGACTGCGATCTCGTCGTCGGCACGGAGGAGGAGCTGCACATCGCGGGCGGATCGACCGACACCTTGGCCGCCTGCCGCGCCATCCGCGCGCTGACCCGGGCACCAATCGTCGTCAAGCGCGGCGCGCTCGGCTCGACCGTGCTGCCCGGTCCGATCCCGGCAAACATCGACGACGGCATCTCCGGCGAACGCTTCAAGATCGTGGTGTTCAATACGCTCGGTGCCGGCGACGCCTTCATGTCCGGCTTCCTGCGCGGCTGGCTGCGCGGCATGGGCTGGCAGGACTGCAGCAGGCTCGGCAACGCCTGCGGGGCCTTGGTCGTGGCACGCCACGGCTGCGCGCCGGC
>JAEULF010000228.1 GCA_016793965.1 Alphaproteobacteria bacterium
GCGACCGGCCCGACCCAGGCAATGCGCCCGGCCGCGATGCCGACGGCGCCTTGCTCGATCAGGCCGTAGGGCCTGCCCGGCTTCATGGTCGCCACGACGGCGTTGGTCCACAGGCTGTCCCACATGGCGGCGTCGGCCTCCAGGTCCTCGGCGTTGGCCGAGCATGCGGTGCCGAAGTGCCGAGGGCAATCGCCGGAAACGGGAGAAGGCCCGCCTGGGGTCCGCGCGCCACGTCCAGCCATCTTGTGCGCGCAGCACTTCTCCCCGATGCTTGCCGGCGCGACGGGGCAGGGGAGCGCGCGATGGGCGGAGCGAAGGTCAACGGCGGGGCATTCTCGCTTCAGGGCAAGGTGGCGATGGTGACCGGCGCCGGGCGCGGCATCGGCCGCGGCTGCGCGCTGGCGCTGGCCGGGGCTGGGGCGGAGATCATCGCGGTCAGCCGCACCGCTGGCGAGATCGAGGCGCTGGCCGGCGAGATCAAGGCGGCGGGCGGCAAGGCCCGCGCCATGGCCTGCGACGTCACCGACACGCCGGCGCTCGACCGGCTCTTCGCGGGCGTGCCCAGGCTCGACGTTCTGGTCAACAACGCCGGCGCCAACAAGCCCCAGCCCTTCATCGACGTCGACGAGGCGACGCTCGACCGCATCCTGACCTTGAACGTCCGCTCCGCCTTCCTGGTGGCCCAGCGCGCGGCGCGCGTCATGGTCAAGCAGAAGAGCGGCGTGATCGTGAACATGTCCTCGCAGATGGGCCATGTCGGCGGCCCGAACCGCACGGTCTACTGCGCGTCCAAGCACGCCATCGAGGGGCTGACGAAGGCGATGGCGGTGGAGCTGGCGCCGCTCGGCATCCGCGCCGTCGCCGTGGCGCCGACCTTCATCGAGACGCCGATGACCAAGCCGTTCCTGGCCGACGCGAGCTTCATGGCGCAGGTGATGTCGTCGATCCCGATGGGCCGCACGGGCACCGTCGACGAGGTGGCCAATGCCGTGCTGTTCCTGGCCTCGCCCGCCGCCGGGATGGTGACGGGCACCAGCCTTCTGGTGGACGGCGGCTGGACGGCGCGCTGACGACGGCAAGGACGGGAGGACTACCGCATGATCCGCTGGCTGAAGCGCGGCAAGGACGCCGAGAGCGTCGCGGCCGAGGATGCTCAGGTGCGCGCCACCGTCGAGCAGATCATCGCCGACGTGACGGCCGAGGGCGACAAGGCCGTGCGCGCGCTGTCGCAGAAATTCGACAAGTGGTCGCCGGCGAGCTTCCGCCTCTCGCCGGCCGAGATCGAGGCTTGCGTCGCCGCGCTGCCCGCGCAGACCATCGCCGACATCAAGTTCGCCCAGGCGCAGATCCGCAACTTCGCGCAGGTGCAGCGCGACAGCATGAAGGACGTGGAGGTCGAGACGCTCCCGGGCGTCGTCCTCGGCCACAAGCACATCCCGGTCAGCAGCGTCGGCTGCTACGTTCCCGGCGGCAAGTACCCGCTGATCGCGTCGGCGCACATGAGCGTCGTCACCGCGCGCGTCGCCGGCGTGAAGCGCGTGATCGCCTGCGCGCCGCCCTACCAGGGCAAGCCGCATCCCGCGATCGTCGCGGCGATGCATTTGGGGGGCGCCGACGAGATCTACGCGCTCGGCGGCGTCCAGGCGATCGCCGCCATGGCGATCGGCACGGCGACGATCACGCCCTGCGACATGGTCGTCGGCCCGGGCAACGCCTTCGTGGCGGAGGCCAAGCGCCAGCTCTTCGGGCGCGTCGGCATCGACCTCCTGGCCGGGCCGACGGAGACGCTGATCATCTGCGACGAGACCTGCGACGGCGAGCTCGCCGCCGCCGACCTGCTCGGCCAGGCTGAGCACGGACCGACCAGCCCGGCCGTGCTGCTAACCAACTCCGAGACGCTGGCGCGCGCGACCATGGCCGAGGTCGAGCGCCAGCTCAAGGTGCTCCCGACCGGCGAGATCGCCGGCCAGGCCTGGCGCGACTACGGTCAGGTGATCGTCTGCGACAGCGAGGAGGAGATGGTCGCAGAGGCCGACCGCATCGCCAGCGAGCACGTCCAGGTGATGACTCGGGATCCCGGGTTCTTCCTCTCGCGCATGTCCAACTACGGCGCCCTCTTCCTCGGGCCGGAGACGAACGTCTCCTACGGCGACAAGGTGATCGGCACGAACCACACGCTGCCCACGCGCAAGGCCGCGCGCTACACCGGCGGGCTGTGGGTCGGCAAATTCCTGAAGACCTGCACCTACCAGCGCGTCAAGACCAAGGAGGCTTCGGTCCTGGTCGGCGAGTACTGCTCGCGGCTCTGCGCGCTGGAGGGCTTCGCCGGCCACAAGGAGCAGGCGGACATCCGCCTGCGCCGCTACGGCGGCAAGAACCAGCCGGGCGCGGCGTAGCCGTCGTCATCCCGGGCGCCCCGCAGGCGCGATCCGGGAGCCCGGCGATCGCCCAAGATCGGTTTCACAGGGTCGGTTCCGGTCGTTGCGTCGCGCGTTTACTGCGCCGTCATCTCCAGCCGGCTCGCCTTGGCGCCGGCGCGGCCGCGCAAGCTGAGCCAGCGGGCGCTGGCGCCGGGCAGGTAGGTCGCGACCATCGGCGGATAGGCGGCCTCGTGCCAGAGCTGGGCGATGTCGCCGGCCTGGTAGTCGTCCCAGGCCTCCTCGTGCGGCGTCTCCTCGATCTCCAGCACCGCGCGCGCCGGGCTCATCTCGATCTCGCGCACGCGCCAGACGTAGCGCGCCGGCAGGTCGTGCTGGCGGATGAAGCTCTGGAACCCGACCGGCAGGCCGGCCTCCTCGTGCTCGCGCCGGAGGATGCGGCCGCGCTCCTCGCCCCACTTGACCAGGCCATCGCGCAGCACGGCGCGCCCGGCCTCTCCGTGGCGCTCCAGGAGCGGCTTGGCGATGGTGTAGAAGCGCCCGCCCATCAGGCGGGTGGTGCGCTTCAGGGACTTCCAGGCGCCCTCGACCTCGCTCGCCGCGTCGTAGTCCTGCGCGAGCTTCTTGCCCAGCGGCGACGGCGCGCCGAGGTCGAGCGACGCCGCACCCGGCGGCATCACCCACTCGAAGCGGCAATGGTCGTCGCCCTTCATCATGTTGATCGGGATGACGACGTGCCCGTCGGGATGGTAGGCGGCGGCGCAGGCCTGGTGGAACTCGTCGCAATAGGCGTGGCCCCATTGGTGGAAGTCGCCCTCCTTCCAGGCCTCCGACGCCGCGCAATAGCGCACGTCGTAGCGCGTGTCGAAGGGCTCGAACTTGCCCTCCGTCGCCATGGCGTCCTTGACCAGGTAGATCGAGGCGTTGTCCCAGCACAGGTTCAAGGAGCGCATGTCGATCGGCAGGCCCATCGCGTGGTGCGCCTCGCGCATCTCCCGCCCGCGCCAGAAGCCGAAGGCGCGCAGGCCGTAGCGCACGGTCATCTCGCCCTCGCGCCCGAAGCGCGCGATCGTCTCGCGCGCCAGGAACATGTACATGCGGGCGCTGGTCTTGAGCAGCCGGCGCATGGCGACGATCAGCTCGTCCTTGGTCACGTCGTTGGGCATCGCGATCATGGCGGCCATTGCCTCCGCTGGCGGGTTCGGCCGAGGATAGCCCCTCGGCCGCACGCTGCAAGCAACGGAGTGAGAGCATGAGCGCCGTCGTCGAGCGCCTGATCGCCGAGCGCCTGCCGGACTGGATCGCGCTGCGGCGCGACATCCACAAGCATCCGGAGCTGGGCTTCCTGGAGTTCCGCACGGCGTCGCGCGCTGCGGCGACGCTGGAGCGCCTGGGATATGCCGTGCAGGTGGGTCACGAGGTCATGGACCCCGCCGCCATGGTCGGCGTGCCCGCGCCCCAGGCGCAGGAGGACGCGCTCGCCGAGGCGCTGGCGCTGGGCGCCGAGAAGCGCTGGACCGACCGCATGGTGGGCGGCATGACCGGCGTCGTCGGCACGCTCAAGCGCGGCAAGGGGCCGACGGTGGCGTTGCGCTTCGACATCGACGCCCTGCCGCTGCGCGAGGCCAGCGAGCGGCAGCACGGACCCGCGCGCAGCGGCTATGCCTCGACGCGGCCGGGCGTCATGCATGCCTGCGGCCATGACGGGCACGTGGCGATCGGCCTCGCCGTCGCCGAGGTGGCGGCGAGCCCCGATCTCCGATGGGCGGGCACGCTCAAGCTGATCTTCCAGCCGGCGGAGGAGGGCGGGCGGGGCGCCAAGCCGATGGTCGAGGCGGGCGTGGTCGATGACGCGGACTGGTTCTTCGCCGCCCATCTCGGTTGCTCGTTGCCCTCCGGAAAGGTGGCTGCGGCGGCGGAGAAGATGCTGTTCTCGACGAAGTGGGACGTCGCCTTCACGGGCCGCGCTGCGCACGCCGCGGGTAACCCGCACGAGGGGCGCAACGCGCTGCTCGCCGGTGCCCAGGCGGCCTTGGGCCTGCACGGCATCGCGCGGCACGGGCACGCGACCACCCATGTCAATGTCGGCGTGATGACCGCGGGGAGCGGGCGCAACGTCATCGCCGAGAGGGCGAGCCTGCTGATCGAGGTGCGCGGCGACAGCGACGACTCCCTCGACTACATGGAGGGTCGCGCACGAGAGGTGATCGAGGGCGCGGCCAAGGCGCAGGGCTGCGCGCACGAGATCCGACCGGTCGGCAAGACGATCGGCGAGACGAGCACGGCGCGCGCCAGCGCCGCGGTATCCGAGGTCGCCGGCGCCGTCCCCGGCATCGGCGAGGTGCTGCCCGCCTGGGAGATCGGCGGCGGCGACGATGCTGCCTACTTCATGCGGCGCATGCGCGAGCGCGGCAAGGAAGCCTGCTATTTCGTCGTCGGCAGCGACCTCGCGGCCTGCCACCACGCCGTGCTGTTCGATTTCCAGGAGAAGGACATCGAGACGGGCACGCGGCTCTATGCGGGGCTGATCGAGAGGGTGGCGCGGTAAGGCCCCGCCCGGACCCTCCCCATGCTGTCGCACGGGGTGGGGGAAGGACGAGCGCCGTGCCTCCCTCCTCTCCGTCGCGCGGCGATGGGGGAGCCGGGGCGGAGCCCCTACTCCAGCCTCTCGCAGGCGAAGGGCTTGCGCGAGAGCACGCGGCGGGCCATCGGCTCGAAGGCCTCGAGGGGCAGGATCTCGGCGTTCGGGTTGAACGCTTCTTGGTCCCAGCGCTCGCAGAAATCGACGCAGGCCT
>JAEULF010000330.1 GCA_016793965.1 Alphaproteobacteria bacterium
GCGGCGAGCAGGTTGCCGTTGGTCCACAGCGTCATGCGCCGGTAGCCGCAGCTTCGCGCGAAGGCCATGCACTCCTCGACCAGCCGCGCGCCGACGCCGAGACCGCGCGCCTTCGGCTCGACGTAGAGGAGCCGCAGCTTCGCGATCTCGTCGGACTTCCGCACCAGGAACACCGAGCCGACGATCTCGCCCTCGCGCTCGGCGATCCAGCAATGCTCGCGCTTGGGGTCGAACTTCTGGATGAATTCCGCCGCGACGCTCGCGACCAGAGCCTCGAAGGTGACGTCAAAGCCGTACTCCTGCGCATAGAGGACGGCATGCCGGTGCACGACCCAGCCGATGTCGCCGGGACGGTGCGGGCGCAGGATGAACGGCGCGCGGCTCTCGGCGCGGGCGCCGAGCAAGCTCTCGATCACGCGCATCGCCTCGACGATACGGCCCTGGTCGGCGGCGTCGAGCGACGCGAGCATCTCGCCGATCTCGGCGCGGGACTGCGCGTTGAGCGCGGCGAAGGCCGCTTCGCCCGCCGGCGTCAGCGTGATGACGGCCGACCGCGCATCGGTCGCGGAGGGCCGCCGCTTGATGACGCCCCGCCCCTCGAGCCCGCGCAGGATGCGGCTCAAGTAGCCGGCGTCGAGGCCGAGATCGGCGCCGAGCGCGCGCGCCGTCGCCTGCTCGCGGTTGGCGAGCTCCCAGATGATGCGCCCTTCCGTCAGCGAGAAGGGGCTGCCGAGCAACCCTTCGTGCAGCACGCCGATCCTGCGCGTGTAGAACCGGCTGAATCGCCGCACGGCTTCGATCCGCTGCGGCAGCTCCAAGTCTGCGGACATTGCGCATCACCCGTCCATGGCTTATCATTGCTAATGTCAATAATTTACTTGCCTTTGGCAAGTATAAAGCCTTGCATCGCGCCATGGCGGCGACGCCGGACTCCGCCGATGATGCCCCCCAATGCCGCGCTGGCGCCGCAAGGGACCCCGCGATGACGTTGACCGAATCGCTCCTGGACGCGCTCAAGCGCGCGGGTGCGCGCGAGATCTTCGGCATCCCCGGCGACTTCGCGCTGCCGCTGTTCCGAGAGATCGAGCGCTGCAGGACGCTCGACCTCTACACGCTGAGCCACGAGCCGGCGGTGGGATTCGCCGCCGACGCGGCCGCGCGCTTCCGCTGCGCGCCGTCGGTCGCGGCCGTCACCTACGGCGCCGGCGCGTTCAACGTCGTCAACGCCATCGCCGGCGCCTATGCCGAGCGCTCGCCGGTCGTCGTCATCTCCGGCGCCCCGGCGCGCGCCGAGCGCGAGCGCGGCCTGCTGCTGCACCACCAGGCGCGCACGCTCGATTCGCAGTTCCGCGTCTTCCAGGAGATCACCTGCGACCAGGCCGTGCTCGACGATCCGGCGACGGCGCCGGAGCGGATCGCGCGCGTGCTCAGGAGCTGCGTCGAGCGCTCGCTCCCCGTCTACATCGAGGTGCCGCGCGACATGCCGGCGGTCCCTTGCGGTCCCGTGCCCGTCCTGGCGCCGTCCAAGGTCGACGCCGAGGCGGTCGCCGCCTGCGCCGCCGACGTGCTGGAGACGCTGGCCCGCGCCAAGGCGCCGGTGCTGCTCGCCTGCGTCGAGGTGCGCCGCTACGGGCTGGAGGAGAAGGTCGGCCGGCTGGCGCGCCGGTTGGGGATCCCGCTGGTGACCACCTTCATGGGCCGCGGGCTGTTCTCGCAGACCGACAGCGCGCTGCTCGGCACCTATCTCGGCGTCGCCGGAAAGGCCGAGCTCACCGAGCTGGTCGAGGGCTCGGACGCGCTTCTGATGCTGGGCGTCATCGTCTCCGACACGAATTTCGGCATCTCGGCGCAGTCGGTCGATATCCGCCACGCCGTGCACGCCTTCGACCGGCAGGTGCGCATCGCGCACCGGCACTATCCCCAAGTGCCGCTCGGCGACCTGGTGGACGCGCTGCTCGACCAGGCCAAGGGCCCGCTCAAGGGACGCATCCCGAACGCAGCGCCGGCGACCTATCCCGCCGGCCTGGTCGCCGACGGCACGCCGATCGTGCCGCAGGACATCGCCCGCGCCGTCAACGACCTGATGCAGGCAAAGGGCCGCATGCCGATCGCGTCGGACGTCGGCGACTGCCTGTTCACCGCCATGGACATCGACCCGACCGACCTGACCGGCCCGGGCTACTACGCCGGCATGGGCTTCGGCGTGCCGGCCGGGCTCGGGATCGCCGCCGCGACCGGGCGCCGCCCGCTCATCCTGGTCGGCGACGGCGCCTTCCAGATGACGGGCTGGGAGCTCGGCAACTGCAAGCGCTATGGCTGGGACCCGATCGTCGTGGTGTTCAACAACGCGAGCTGGGAGATGCTGCGCGCCTTCGAGCCGGACGCCAAGTTCAACGACCTCGACGACTGGCCCTTCGCCAAGCTCGCCGAGAACCTCGGCGGCACCGGCAGGCGCGTGCGCACGCGCGCGGAGCTGCAGGCCGCGCTCGCCGCCGCCCATGCCGAGCGCGGCCGCTTCCAGCTCATCGAGGCCATGCTGCCGCGCGGCGCCATGTCCGACACCCTCGCCCGCTTCGTCGCCGGCGTGAAAAGGTTGCGGAAGTGACGCGGGATCTCCCTCTCACGCCTAGGGCGGAGAGGGAGTCCGGCCCCCGCCCTTGCCGCGCTCTTCGCGCTGCTGTCCAATGGCTGCAGCACTATCGGAGATCCAGCCATGCCGCGCATCGTGACCGTTGGCGCCGCGCAGCTCGGGCC
>JAEULF010000331.1 GCA_016793965.1 Alphaproteobacteria bacterium
CCGGACTCGCCGGACGTCGAGGCCGTGGTGCTCGGCGCGGATGGCCTCGCATCGTCCGCCAGCGAAGGACTGCTGGTCGTCGACATGAGCACGCTCGACCCGGCCGCGACGGATCGCATGGCGCGCGCGCTGGCGGAGCGCGGCATCGGTTTCGCCGACGCACCGGTCGGACGGCTCGTGTCGCATGCGGAGCGCGGCGAGAGCCTGTTCATGGTCGGCGCCAGCCACAATGACTTCGGCCGCTTGAAGCCCCTGCTCGAGGCGATGGGCACGACGATCCACCATTGCGGCCCGCCCGGCGCGGGCATGCGGACGAAACTGGTGAACAATTTCATCGCCATCGCCGTCTGCCAGATCGACGCGGAGGCATTCGCGCTCGCTCAGGCATTCGGTCTCGACCTTCGGACGACGCTGGACGTCGTGAACGGCACGACGGCAACGAACGGCCATCTCAAGACGAACTGGCCGGCGAAGGTCCTCGCCGGCGACATCACGCCAGGCTTCCGGGTGGCGCTGGCGCACAAGGACCTGAGCCTCGCCATCGAGGCGGCGCGCCTGGCAGGGGTGCCGATGCTCGCCGGTGCGGCCGTGCGCGAGGCCGTCGGGCTCGCCAAGGGCGTCGGCGGCGTCGGCGACAAGGATTTCTCGGCCCTGCTCGATCACGTCTGTCGGCAGGCCGGCGTCGCGACGCCGCGGCTCGAGTGAGGTCTCTCTGGCGAATCCTTCCGGCGAGCCTTGGCCAGGCCCCTGCCTGTCGCTAGGCTGCGCGGGATGTCCTGGAGAGGTGCTTCGCCGTGAAGACCACGCCCGTCGTGCTGGCCGACCTGCCCGCCTCCGTTATCGCCGTCCCGCCGCTCTGTCGCGACAAGGACCTGGCATTCAGCCGCGCGGCGAACCAGGCCCTTATCCGTCACCTGGAGAGCGGCGGCGTCACCACTTTGATGTACGGCGGCAACGCCAACTTCTACGGCGTCGGGCTCTACGAGTACGCTGCGGTGGTCGACGCCTTGGCCGAGATCGCGGCGCCGACGAGCTGGGTCATCCCGTCGATCGGCGCCGACTTCGGCAAGATGCTCGACCAGGTCGCGGTGCTGCGCACGCGCGCCTTCCCGACCGCGATGGTGTTGCCGATGGCGTCGCCGATAGCGCCCGACGGCGTGGAGGCGGGCATCCGCCGCGTCGCCGACGCCTACGGCAAGCCGGTCGTCGTCTACATCAAGGCAGATGGCTACATCGCGCCCGAGGGAGTGAAGCGCCTGGTGGAAGCCGGCGCCGTCTCCTTCGTGAAGTACGGGACCGTGCGCAAGGACCCGGGGGACGATCCGTTCCTGGCGCGGCTCGTCGAGGTCGTCGACCGGCGCCTCGTGGTCAGCGGCATCGGCGAGCGGCCGGCGATCGCGCATATGCGCGACTTCGGCCTCGCCGGATTCACCTCGGGTTCGGTGTGCGTCGCGCCGCGCGGGTCCATGGCGCTGCTCGCGGCGCTGAAGCGCAGGGACTACGCGGCGGCAGAGCGCGTCCGCGCCGCCTACATCCCGCTCGAGGATTGCCGCGACCGCTGGAGCCCGATCCCCGTCCTGCACGAAGCCGTGCGCCTCGCCGGCATCGCCGACAGCGGGCCGATCCTGCCGATGCTGGCCAATCTCGATCGGGAGCTCCACGAGCCCGTCGCGAAGGCCGCGCGAGAGCTGCTGGCCTTCGATCGCAACTTGGCGGCGCGGGCGGCCTGAGACGGATGTTCTACGTCAGCCTGACGCGCGAGGCCGTCCTGGAGCTGATGCCCAAGGGCGGCACCGTCTGCGAGATCGGGGTCGCCGAGGGCGATTTCTCGGCTGCGATCCTGGCCCGGGCCGCGCCGCGACGGCTGCACCTGATCGATCCCTGGGAAAAGCAGCCTGTCGATGACGGCGGGCTCGATCCCAACAACCTCGAGCAGCCCGCCCAGGAGTCGCGGTACGCGCGGGTGCAGCGCCGCTTCGCCGCCGAGGTGGCAGCCGGCACCGTCACCATCCACCGCGGCTACTCCCAAGACGTCGTCGGGCAATTCGCCGACGGAAGCTTGGACTGGATCTACATCGACGGCTCGCATCTCTACGAGCACGTCAGCGCCGACCTGCGGCTCTATGCCCCAAAGGTGAAGCCTGACGGGCTCATCTTCGGCGACGACCACGTCAGCGGCGGCATGTACGACCGCATGAAGTTCGGCGTCGTGCCGGCCGTGCGCGACTTCCTGCGCGAGACCAAGTACCATTTCTCGCTGCTGAACGCGTCCGGGCAGTTCCTGATCGCCAAGGAGCCGAATGCCCCGGACCACCTGTCGATCCTCGTGCGCGCCCTCTCCGCGAACCCCTTCTTCATCGAGATCCACGACCCGGAGCAGAAGGACATCAAGCACGTCATCGGCGAGCTGACCAACGGCAAGGCCGTCTACTTCCTCTCGGTATAGGGAGCGTCCATGGCGACCGCTGCGCTCACCGTCTCCCGCCTGCATGCCCGCCCCGTCAGCGTGCCCATGCGACGGCCGCTGTCGACAGGCGGCGGCACGCTGGAGCGCTTCCTCGTCGTCCTGATCGACCTGGAGACGCGCGAGGGCATCGTCGGCCGGAGCTACGTCTTCTGCCCTGGCCTGGCCGCCCTGCGGCCGCTGGCGATCCTCATCGAGGGCATGGGCGCGATGCTGAAGGACGCGCCGGCGGCACCCGTCGCGATCGAGCGCTTCCTGGTCAAGCGCTTCGCCTTGCTCGGGGTGCCCGGCCTCGTCGGCATGGCGATCGGCGGCATCGACATGGCCGCCTGGGACGCCGCCGCCAAGGCGGCCGGCCTGCCTCTGGTGCGCCTGCTCGGCGGCGTGCCGAAGCCGATCCCGGTCTACAACAGCTGCGGCCTCGGCCATGGCGAGGTGGAGCTCGTCGCGCGCGAGGCGCGTGCCCTGGCGCAGGGCTTCCGGGCGGTCAAGCTTCGCCTGGGCTATGGCGCGCGCGAGGCGGACCTGGCGGCGGTCCGCGCGGTCAAGGCGGCGATCCCGGCCGACACGGCGCTGATGGTCGATTTCAACCAGTGCCTCGACGTCCCTGAGGCGCTGGCGCGCGGCCGCATGCTCGACGGCGAGGACCTCGCCTGGATCGAGGAGCCGGTCCGCGCCGACGACGATTCCGGCAACGCCCAGCTTGCCGCCGCCCTCGGCACGCCGGTGCAGGTCGGCGAGAATTTCTGGGGGAGCTTCGACATGGCGCGCGCGATCGCGGCGCGCGCCTGCGACCTGGTGATGCCGGACGTCATGCGCATCGGCGGCGTGACGGGATGGCTGCGCGCCGCCGCCCTGGCGCACGCGCACGGCCTGCCGATGTCGAGCCACCTCTTCCCGGAGGTCAGCGCGCATCTGATGGCCGTGACGCCGACGGCCCATTGGCTGGAGTACGTGGACTGGCAGAACCCGGTCCTCGCCGAGCCGTTCAAGGTCGAGGACGGCAGCGTCCTGATCCCCGAGACGCCGGGAACGGGCGTCGCCTGGGACGAGAAGGCGGTCGCGAAGTACCTCGTGAGCTGACGCCTTTCGCCCTTCGCTACGTTGCCTGGCGCGCGGCGATGGCGCGCCGGCGCGCCAGGACGGATTCCGCCTGCTCGACGATCGGGCGATCGAGCATGCGACCGCCATGGGCGATCGCGCCGAGGCCCTTGGCGAGCGCCTGCTGGTAGGCCGCGACCACGTCGCGGGCCGCGGCCGCCTCCTCGTCCGTCGGCGCGTGCTCCTCGTTGAGGATCGCCACCTGCGAGGGATGCACGCAGAAGCCGCCGGCGAATCCGATCTCGCGCGACTGCCGG
Organism: Alphaproteobacteria bacterium; assembly: GCA_016793965.1. GTDB lineage: Bacteria > Pseudomonadota > Alphaproteobacteria > JAEULF01 > JAEULF01 > JAEULF01. Next base: position 3,823 of record JAEULF010000331.1, read on the forward strand.
ACGATGCGGCGGAACGCGTCCGCATCCGCATAGTCCGCGACCGAGCCGACATAGCCGATCGGCAGGACGCCGGCCGCGCGAGCCGCCCAAAGCGCCTGCAGGTTCGCCGCCGTCATGCTCGCTGCGCTAGGACTGCCGCCCAGGGAGACCGCCAGATCCTCCGCGCCGATCGTGACGCCGACGACGCGCGGATGCGCCGCGGCGATCTCGCCGGCGCGCAGGAGCCCCGCTGCAGTCTCGATCATCGCCACGATGCGCGTATGGCCGTCGGCAAGGCCGCGCTCGCCTTCGATCTCGCCGAGGATCTCGGCGACCGCCTGGACGTGCTGGGCATGCGGGACCTTGGGCAGGACCACGCCGGTCACGGCGCCGCCGACGCTCGCCTCCAGGTCGGGCAGCAGCAGGCGCCAGGGACGGTTGACGCGCACGAGCACGTCTGAGCCGCGCGCTCCGACCTGCCGCGCCGCCTCCTGAAGCCTGGCGCGCGCCTCAGCCTTGCGATCGGGCGGCACGCTGTCCTCCAGGTCGAGCATGATCGCGTCGGCGCCGCGCGCCGCGGCGCCGGCGACGAAGCGCTCGTTGACCGTCGGCACGAACAGCATCGAGCGCCAGAGGGGCAGGTCTTTCGGCATCGCGTCCTCCACCTGACCGCGGATATGACTATCTGCGTGCCGCCATGGCAATCGCCACCCGGGCGACTTCCTGACAGACTGCCCGGATGAAGCTCGATCTCGCGGTCCGTCGCGCGCGCATCGTCTCCGGATGCGTCCTCGTCGCCTATCTCCTCTGCCACTTGACGAGCCATGCCGCAGGGCTCTTCAAGTTCGAGGCGATGACGGCGACCTCGGCGATCCTGCTGGCGCCCTGGCAGACGCTGCCGACTCAGGTGCTGCTCTACGGCAGCTTCCTGCTGCACCTGTCGCTCGCCTTCGTCGCCCTGTTCCGCCGCCGCACCCTGCGCATGCCTGCCGGCGAGGCGTTGCAGATGCTGCTGGGCTTCTCCGTCCCGCTGCTGCTGCTCGGTCACCTGGTCGGCGTCCGCCTCGGCTACGCGCTCAACGACTGGAACCCGTCCTACGCACGCCTCCTCGGCCTCTATTGGGTGACGGCGCCGGCGGCAGGCGCGCAGCAGGCGATCGTGCTCGTCGTCGCATGGAGCCACGCGATGTTCGGGCTGCATGCCTTCCTGCGCTTCCGGCCCTGGTTCAAGCGGGCGCAGCCGTGGCTGCTGCTCGCCGCCGTGCTGGTCCCTTCGCTGTCCCTCGCGGGCTTCGCGGCGGCCGGGTTCGACGTCGCGCAGCGCGCGGCGCAGGATCCCGGCTTCGTCGCGCAGGCGGCAGCGGCGGACGGCATCGCCGATCCGGCCGGCGGTGCCCGCCTTGCGGCGATCGCGGAGGCAGCGCGGTCCTGCTATCTGGCGCTTCTCGTCCTCGTCTTGTCGGCTTGGACCGTCCGTCGCCTGCTCGCGCTGCGCCGGACGATCCGCATCGCCTACCCGGGCGGCAGGCAGGCCGCAGCGCCCCGCGGCGTGAGCGTCCTGGAGGCAAGCCGGCTCAACGGCATCCCGCACACTTCCGCTTGCGGCGGGCGTGGACGCTGCTCGACCTGCCGCATCCGCGTGATCGACGGCGGCGCGGCGCTTCCTCCGCCGCTGCCGCTCGAGGCGGCGACGCTTGCGCGCATCGGCGGCTGCGGCGACGTGCGCCTCGCCTGCCAGCTCCGGCCGACCGGCGACTTGGCCGTGGTGCCGCTGGTGGAGGTTGCCGCCGCACCTGACGGCACGCGGATGCCGGCGCACCTCCTCGCGGGCCACGAGACGCGCATCGCCGCCATGTTCGTCGACATGCGCGGCTCGACGACGCTTGCCGAGTCGATGCTGCCCTTCGACGTCGTGTTCGTGGTCGACCGGTACGTGCGCACGGTGACCCGGGCGGTCGAGGGAGCCGGCGGGATCGTGACCAGCGTCGCCGGCGACGGCGTCATGGCGATGTTCGGCCATCACGGCGACGGCGCCCGCGGCTGCCGCGAGGCGCTGGCCGCTGCCGTCGCCGTGCATCTCGCCATCGACGGCCTGAACGGCGAGCTAGCGCGCTCGCTCGGCTGGACGATCCGCATCGGCATGGGCCTGGCGCACGGCTCGTCGGTGGTCGGCGCGTTCGGCGAGGTCGGCGGCCATCGCCTGCAGTTCCTCGGCGATACGGGCAACACGGCGGCGCGACTGGAGCAGCTGACCAAGGAGCGCGCCGTGCCGCTGATCGCGGCCGCATCGATCCTGGACGCCGCAGGCATCCACTTGCCGGACGCCGCGCGCGCCTCGGTGCCCCTGCGCGGACGCGCCGAGCCGCTGGAGATCGTGGCCATCGCCGACCTTGCCGCGCTGGGCCGCGCCGCGCCGGGCGGAGCCAGTGCAGCGACTTGAAGGCGGCCGCGCGACCGTCACCTCAGCGCGTTCGAGATCAAGTAGTCCGCGATGTCCGCGGGCTTGAGCTTCTTGGGCGCCATGGACGTCGGGCCCTCGACGATCTCCTTCACGAACAGGCTGTTCTCGACGTCGATCGGCTTGACCCGGAAGATGCCCCGCACGCCCTTGATCCGCGGATAGTAGTTGGGGTCGATCTCCTTGAACTTCTTGCTCAGGCGGTCCATCGCTACCCCTTGGTCGACATCGTCGGCATCCTTGCTCTTGAGCAGCCGCCAGTCGGTCTGGCCGGCATGCGACTCGGCGCAGAGCGCTTCGACCGCCTCCTTGGGAGGCTGATCGGAAAAGCCGACCTTGTAGACGTTCCGCGACAGGCCGACATCGGAGGCCCAATCCGCAAGCGTGTTGCTGAAGGCGACGTAGAGCACGGGCATCAATGACGATCTCCGGTATCGGCCGCCCATGGCGGCGCCTAGTTGAGCTTAGGCTTGAGCAGGAACTCGGCGCGGTCGGCCGACTTGACCCGGACGGCCTTGGTCGCGCCTTCGCGCAAGATCGTCAGCGGCACCTCGGCGCCGGCCGGGCCCTGGCGCCAGATCGAGCGGAACAAGGCGGCGAGGCTGGCCGGGCGCTCGCCTGCCACGGCGCCGACGATATCGCCCTGGCGCACGCCCGCCCTCTCCGCCGGGCCCTTGGGCGCCACGCCGGCAACCGTCAGCCTGCCGTCGATCTCGGTCGTGTACATGCCGAGCCAGGGTCGCGCCGGGCGGTCCGGCCGGCCGAGCGTCGCCATGTCGTCGAGGATCGGCGCTAGCAGGTCGATCGGCACGACCATGTTTCCCTGGACCTCCTTGTCGCCCGTCTTCTCCTGCACGAGGAGCGAGCCGACGCCGATCAGCTTGCCGCTGCCGTCGATGAGCCCGGCTCCGCCCCATTGCGGATGGGCCGGCGCCGTGAAGATCGCCTCGTCTAGCACGTACTCCCAGTAGCCGGCGAACTCGCGCTTGGCGATGACGCGCGCCTTCAGGGCATGCCGCCGCCCGCCATTGCCGGCGAAGATGGCCGAGTCGCCGACATCGACGTCAGCGGCCGAGCCCCGCTGGATCGCCGGCACGCCGAGCTTGCCCAGCGCCTGCACGAGGCCGAAGCCTGTCGCCTGATCGAAGCCCAGCGGATAGCCGGCGATGGCCGCGCCGCGCGTCGTCGTCAGCCAGATCGTGCGCGCCTCGGTGATCAGGTAGCCGACCGTCAGGACCAGCCCATCCTCGCGGATGACGACGCCCGACCCAACCCGTTCCGTGCCGAGGATCGACGCCGTGAACGCTTCCTCGGGCACTTCCGAGCGCAGCGACACGACGGAGGAGAGCGCCGAGTCGAGATCGAAGGCCAGCTCCTCCGAGCGCGGCTGGAGCGGCCGCGGGAACTCCCAATCGCCGGTATCAGCCATGGAACCTGATCGATCCTCGGGTTGGGCGCAGGGCCTTAGGGGCCTCCGCGCCACGGCGCGCATCGAGTCATTATAGAGCCTGCGCGCCCTCCGCGTTCAACTGAGGAGAGCCTCGCTCACGATTCCCCATGGGCACGATCGTCGCCTAAAGTGCGCTGCAAGCCGTCACTGCCGCTGAGGATTTCCCCATGCACGACCTCGCCATCGTCAATGCGCGCCTGTGCGACGGGCTGGGAAGCCCCCTGGTCGAGGGCGCTTTGGCCGTGCGCCAAGGCCGCATCGCCGAGATCGGAGCGAAGGTCGCGCCGGCGCGCCGGACGGTCGATGCGGAGGGGGCCGTCCTGGCGCCGGGGATCATCGACAGCCACACCCATTTCGACGCCCAGGTCACGTGGGACCCGCTGCTCACGCCTTCGCCGGCGCTGGGCGTCACGACGGCGGTGATCGGCAATTGCGGCTTCACGATCGCGCCCTGCCGCCCCGCCGACCGCGAGCTGACCATGCGCAACCTGACGCATGTCGAGGGCATGGCGATCGACGTGCTGCGCCAGGGCATCCGCTGGGACTTCGAGACCATCCCGCAGTACCTGGACATGCTGGAGCGGCTGGGCACCGCGCTCAACGTCGCCGCCTTCGCCGGCCACAGCGCGATCCGCACCTACGTGATGGGCAAGGCGGCGCCCGAGCGCGCGGCGACGGCGGACGAGATCGCGCGCATGCGGGCGATCGTGCTGGAGGCGGTCCAGGCGGGGTGCTGCGGCTTCGCCACCTCGACCTCGCCGTCGCACAACGGCGAGGGCGGCATCCCAATGCCGTCGCGCCGCGCCGACGAGGCAGAAATGCGGGCGCTGGTCGGAGCGCTCGGCGAGGCCGGGCGGGGCGTCTTCATGCTGACCAAGGGCGGCGGCACCAAAGTGCCGTTCCTGGAGAGCCTGGCGGCAGAGACGGGCCGGCCTGTCGTCGTCGCGGCGTTGCTGCAC
>JAEULF010000339.1 GCA_016793965.1 Alphaproteobacteria bacterium
ATCGCGCGGAGCTGGGCGGCGCCGGCCCGCTCCGCCGCGAGGCCTGCGGATTCGATCTCGATCCCCATGCGCAGCTCCATGACCTCGACGACCTCGTCGATCGAGCGCAGCCCCTCGGGATCGATGCGGAACGGGCGGCGCTGCACGTCGCCCGCGACGAACGCGCCGATGCCCTGGCGCGTCACCACCAGGCCCTCGGCCCGCAACGCCGCGACGGCCTCCCGCACCACGGTGCGGCTGACGCCCATGGAGCGCACCATCTCCTGCTCCGTCGGCAGGCGGGCGCCGGGCGCCATGCGGCCGCCCAGGATCTCGCCGGCAAGGCGGTCGAAGATCGCATGCGTGAGGTTGCGCGGCGGCGCGACGGGGCTGAGGAGCACGCTCCGCCCAGAAGCCGCGCGGGAGGTCCTCTTGCGCGCCGCGCCCGGCCGACCCTCTTGCCGCGCCCCGCGTTTGCTCTTATGAGTGGTCATCATATGACCTGATGTCTAACGTCCGCGGGACGTCGGGTCAAGGCATGCGGCTGCCCGCCGCGCTTGGGGCGATGCAGGATGAAGCATCGCACTTGAGGAGCAAGAAGAAATCCGGCAAGGATCGGGCAAGGCCCGCGAAGGGCGATCGGGCTCGCGAGGCCCGGCCGCGGAAATCGCGGAGCGGACAACGTCAGAGGGAGAAACCGACCCATGATCAGACGCGACATGTTGAAGATCGCCGGCGCCGGGCTCGTGCTCGGGGCGGCGCTCGCTGCGGGCGGCCCGGCCGCGGCGCAGCAGAAGATGGTGCTCAAGGCGACCGATGTCCATCCGCTGGGGTACCCGACGGTCGAGGCCGTCGTGCGCATGGGCAAGAAGCTGGAGACCGCGACGAGCGGGCGCCTCTCAATCCAGATGTTCCCGTCGATGCAGCTCGGCGGCGAGAAGGAGATGATCGAGCAGGCGCAGGTCGGCGCGCTCGCGATCGCGCGCATCAGCGTCGGCCCGATGGGCCCGCTCGTGCCGCAGCTCAACGTCTTCAACCTGCCCTTCATGTTCCGCGACAACGCGCACATGGAGAAGGTGATCGACGGGGCGATCGGCGACGAGATGCTGCAGAAGCTGACCGACGCGCCGAACTCGAACCTGGTCGGCCTGTGCTGGATGAACGCCGGCACGCGCAACGTCTACAACAACAAGCGCCCGATCACGAAGCCCGACGACCTGAAGGGCCTGAAGATCCGCATGATGGGCAACCCGGTCTTCGTCGAGACGATGAACGCGCTCGGCGGCAACGGCGTCGCGATGGGCTTCGACCAGCTCATCAACGCCATGCAGACCGGCGTCGTCGACGGCGCGGAGAACAACGAGCCGTCCTACGAGAGCGGCCAGCACTACAAGTACGCCAAGTACTACTCGACGACCGGGCACCTGATGATCCCGGAGATCCTGGTCTTCTCGAAGAAGATCTGGACCTCGCTCCCGGCCGCCGACCAGCAGCTGCTCAAGAAGCTCGCCAAGGAGGCGCAGCTCGAGCAGCGCAAGCTCTGGTACGAGCGCGAGGCGGCCTCGCTCGCGAAGATGAAGGCCGAGGGCGTGGTGATCACCACGGTCACCAACAAGGCCCCGTTCCAGGCCGCGGTGCAGCCGGTTTGGGCCAAGTTCGGCGGCGACCACAAGGCGCTGATCGACCGCATCCAGGCCGTGAAGTAAGGCACGGAAGTTAGGCACGTGCCGGCAGCCGGCCGGTCCCTGCGCGGGGCCGGCCGGCCTAGCGGTCGGGAGGATCGATGAAGGCTCGTTACATCCGGGCGATGGACCACGTCCATCGGGCCTGCCTCTTCGTAGCCGGCCTGTGCCTGGTGGTCATCACCGTCATCATCCCCTGGAGCATCTTCACCCGCTTCGTGCTCAACAGCGCGTCGTCCTGGCCGGAGCCGATGGCGATCCTGGTGATGATCGTCCTCTCGTTCACCTCGGCCGTCGTCTGCTACCGCGAGCACCTGCACATCGCCGTCGGCATGCTGCCCGCCATGCTCAAGGGGCCTTATCGGGTGGCGCTCGGCGTGCTGCTCGAGCTGTGCATGCTCGCCACCAACCTCTTTCTGCTCTGGTTCGGCATCAAGCTCGTGCAGACGACGTGGCACCAGTCGATCGCCGAGTTCCCCAGCGTCTCCGTCGGCCTGTCCTACCTGCCGGTGCCGATCGGCGGCGCCCTGACCGGCCTGTTCGTGATCGAGCGCTTCCTGACGGGCAAGTACTTCCCGGACGCGCCGGATCCCGATGCCGTGGACACCGTCTCGACCGAGTGACATCGAAGGACAGCGCGCTCCATGGACGTCGTCGCCCTCATCGGCAGCTTCGCGATCCTCTGCCTGATCGGCATGCCGGTCGCCTACGCGCTGGGACTCGCGGCCATCATCGCCGCCGTCTTCATCGATCTGCCGCTCGAGGCGGTGATGCTGAAGACGTCCGACGGCATGGACGACTTCCCGCTGCTCGCCATCCCGTTCTTCATCCTGGCCGGCGCGATCATGGCCGAGGGCGGGATGGCGGCCCGCATCGTGAACCTGGCGCGCGTCTTCGTCGGCTTCATCCGCGGCGGCCTGGCCCTGGTCAACGTCCTCGCCTCGACCATGTTCGGCTGCATCTCCGGCTCCTCGGTCGCCGACACGGCGGCGATCGGCTCGGTGATGATCCCGCAGATGATCAAGGCGGGCTATCCGCGGCTCTTCGCCGTCAACGTGACGATCTCGGGCGCGCTGCAGCCGCTGCTCATCCCGCCCTCGCACAACATGGTGATCTACTCGCTCGCCGCGGGCGGCACCGTCTCGGTCGCGCACCTGTTCATGGCGGGCGTCTTCCCCGGAATGCTGCTCGGCGCGTCGCTCATGATCCTGGTGCTCTACGTCGCGCACCGCGACAAGCTGCCGAAGGGCGAGGCGATCGGGCTGCGCGACGCGCTCAAGATCGCCCTGGACTCGGTCTGGGGCCTGATCACCGTCTTCATCATCCTCGGCGGCATCCTCTCCGGCATCTTCACGCCGACCGAGTCCGCCGGCGTCGCCTGCGTCTGGGCGTTCTTCGTCACCATGTTCATCTACCGCAGCTACAAGTGGAGCGAGCTGCCGCTGCTGATCGCGCGCGTCGTGCGCACGGTCGGCATGGTGATGATCATGATCGGCTTCTCCGTCGCCTTCGGCTACATGATGGCGATCATGCGCATCCCCGCGCACGCGACGGAGTTCTTCGTCGCCATATCGAGCGACAAGTACACCTTCCTGCTCTACGTCAACATCATGCTTCTGGTGCTCGGGACCTTCATGGACCTGGCGCCGATGCTGCTGATCTGCACGCCGATCTTCCTGCCGGTGATCAAGACCTTCGGCATCGACCCCGTGCATTTCGGCATCATCATGATCCTCAACCTGGGCATCGGGCTGATCACGCCGCCGGTCGGGCCGACGCTCGCCGTGGGCTGCGCCATCGGCAAGGTGACTATGGAGGCGGTGTCGAAGAGCATCATGGTGTTCTACGTCCCGATGATCATTGTGCTGCTCCTGGTGACCTATTTCCCGGCGATCACGCTCTGGCTGCCGAGAGCGATCCTCAACTAGGGACGCCGCCGGTCCGCCCTGCCGGAGCGGCCTCTCCCCGCCTCAATTCCGCCGCAAGCGGCAGGCTAGTCTCCGGCCTGGCGCGCCGCAGGTGCGGCATTGCGGACGCTTGATCGCGGTGAGAGGGGCCCGTATCCATGCCGACCGTCGGCGCCGCAGGCGGAGCCCGGTCGCGGAGGGACGCTTGCCCTCGGTCAAGGACCGGGGCAGGGGGCCCTGCCCTGATCGGGCTTGCGCAGACGAGGGGCGCGCCCGGCGGTCGCCCCGTGCGATGCCGCAACGAATGGCCGGCGCAGCCGGCAAGCAGAGGAGTGTGACAGATGGTGCGATCGACCCTGGCGATGCTCGCGGCGGCCGCCCTGGGATTGGCCGTCGGCGCCGCGCCGGCCGCCGCCCAGGACGTCGAGGCGGGCAAGAAGGCGTTCCTGAAGTGCAAGACCTGCCACGCCATCGAGGCCGGCAAGAACCAGATCGGCCCGACGCTGCACGGCATCATCGGGCGGAAGTCGGGCCAGGTCGCCGGCTTCAAGTACTCCAAGGCGATGCTCGACTGGGCCGGCACCTGGGACGAGAAGACCCTCGATGCCTACATCGCCAACCCGAAGGCCGTCGTGCCGTCGGGCAGCATGGCGTTCGTGGGGATCAAGGCGGAGAAGGAGCGGGCCGATCTCATCGCCTACCTGAAAGAGGCGACGAAGTGACGCGCCGAGGCTGAAGCCGCTGGCGAGCGCCGTGGACGGGCTGGGCTGGATCCGCGGCCTGCACGTCCTCGGCGTCGTCCTGTGGTTCGGCGGCATCGGCTTCGTCGCCATCGCCTTGCCGGGGCTGGCGCGAGGCCGCCCGGTGCCGGAGGCGCTGCAGCTTTTCGCCGCCCTCGAGCGGCGCTTCGTCTGGGCCGCCCGGGGTGCCGTGCTCCTGGTCGGGGCGAGCGGCGCCTGGCTGGCCGAGCAGCTCGCCCTGTGGCCGGCCTTCCTCGACGCACGGACGTGGTGGCTCGCCGGCATGGCGGCGCTCTGGGCCTTCTTCGCGGTGTTCCTCCTCGTCGTCGAGCCCCTCGCCTTCCACCGCGTGATCGACGGGCTGGCGCGGCGCCGGCCGGTGCTGGCGCTGCGCGCTCTCGTGGCCTTCCACTGGACGGCCTTCCTGATCGGCGCCCTGGTCATCCTCGGCAGCATTGCGGGGGTGCACGGCTAGGCTTTGGCGTGCCGCCATGGCCTTGCTAGGCTCGTCCTCCCGGCGGCAGCGCAGGCGAGGACGTCACATGGCTCTCGCAGTCGATTGGCAGCGCGACGACTACTCGCGCGTGCCCTACTGGCTCTATCACGACGAGGAGCTCTACGCGCAGGAGATGGAGCGCATCTTCCGCGGCCCGGTCTGGAACTATCTCTGCCTCGAGGCGGAGATCCCGCAGCCCGGCGACTTCCGCACCACATGGGTCGGCGACACGCCCGTCGTCGTTTCGCGCGCCAAGGACGGGACGATCCACGCTTTCGTCAACCGCTGCGCCCATCGCGGCGCGATGATCGTGCGCAAGACGCACGGCAACGCCCCTGACCATGTCTGCATCTACCATCGCTGGTGCTATTCCGGCGACGGCACCCTTGTCGGCATCCCCTTCCGTAAGGGGTTGAAGGGCGAGGGCGGCATGCCCGCCGACTTCGACATGAAGGCCGCCTCTCCCCGCAAGCTGCGCATCGCCAACTGCTGCGGGGTGATCTTCGGCACCTTCGCCGAAACCTGCGAGACCGTCGAGGACTACCTCGGCGCGTTCGGCATGGGCATGGTCAAGCGCTTCTTCCACAAGCCGATCAAGATCCTCGGCTACTCGCGCCAGCTCATCGCGGGCAACTGGAAGCTCTACGCGGAGAACCTGCGCGACACCTACCACGCCAGCCTGCTGCACGAGTTCTTCGTCACCTACGGCGTCGACCGGGCGACGCAGAAGGGCGGCGTGAAGATGGACGCGCGCCACCGCCACAACATGAACCACGCCTACACGGCGACGGACACCCAGGAGGAGGCGCGCGCCGCCTATGCCGGGCAGCAGGGCGTGGCGCTCGACCGCATGCAGCTCAAGGACTCCAAGCTGCTGCAGCACGTGCCGGAGTTCGCCGACCGGATGAACCTGGCGGCCCCGGCCTTCTTCCCGAACGGCCTCCTCATCCAGATCAACCACTCGCTGGGCACGCGCCAGATCCGCCCGAAGGGCGTCGGGGCGCACGAGGTCTTCCAGACCTTGTTCGGCTACGCGGACGACACGCCTGAGATGACGCGCCACCGCCTGATCTCGGCCAATCTGGTCGGCCCGGCGGGGCTGGTCAGCATGGAGGACGGCGAGGCGATCGAGATCGTCCAGAAGGCGACGAAGCGCGAGGGTGCTGCCGCCACGGTGATCGAGATGGGGGGGCGCGGCCCGGTCAAGGACCTCGCGCACCGCGTCACCGAGACGCCGATCCGCGGCTTCTGGTCCTACTGGGCGGAGCTGATGGGCGTCGAGGCGCCGGGCGGCATCCGATGAGCGCCGTCCCCCCGGCCGCCCCCCTCGCCGCCTTCGACGTGCCGCGCGAGGTCCGGGACGCCGTCGGCGACCTGCTGGCCGCTTACGGCCTGCTGATCGACGAGGACAAGCTGGAGGACTGGGTCGCGCTCTTCGACGACGCCTGCGACTACAAGGTCGTCACGCGCGAGAACGTCGAGCAGGGCCTCCCGAACGTCCTCATCTGGTGCGACAACAAGGACATGCTGAGCGACCGCGTGCACTCCTACCGGCACGTCAACGAGTACAACCTGCACTGGGACCGCCACGTCATCGGCCCGCCGCGCTTCCTCGGCCAGCAGGACGGCGCCTGGCGCTTCGAGGCGAGCTACGCGCTGTTCCAGACCGACCTGGAGGGCGCGTCCCGGCTGTTCAGCGTCGGGCGGTACCGCATGGCGGCGTCCGTCGCGAGCGGTGCCGCGCGGCTCCGGTCGGTCGAGGTCGTCGCCGACACCGGGCTGGTGCCGTCGCTTCTGGCGACGCCGATATGAGCGACGGCAGGCGACGGTCGGCCGGTCCCGCACCGCGCCCATGCTGAAGCTCTACGGCCACGCCGACTCGATCAACGTGCGCAAGGTGCTCTGGGCCTGCGACGAGGTCGGCCAGGACTACGTGCGGGAGGATTGGGGCGGCGCATACCGCTCCACGCATGAGCAGGCTTTCCGCGCGCTCAACCCGGTCGGCCTCGTGCCGGTGATCGAGGACGGCGGCAAGGTGCTGCGCGAGTCCAACACCATCGTCCGCTATCTCGCCGCCAAGCACCGCCGCACCGACCTGCTGCCCGACGACCCGGCGGCGCGCGCCACGGTCGAGCTGTGGATGGACTGGCAGGCGACGGAGTTCAACAACGCCTGGCGCGGCGCCTTCATGGGGCTGGTGCGCAAGCACCCGGACTACGCGGACCCCGACGTGATCCGGGCGTCGCAGCGGGAATGGGCGGCGATGATGGAGGTGCTGGAGAGCCAGCTCCGCCGGACCGGCACCTTCGCCGCGGGCCCCGGCTTCACCGTCGCCGACATCCCGATCGGCCTGTCGGTGAACCGCTGGTTCATGACGCCGATGGAGCGACCGGCGCTGCCCGCCGTTATGACTTGCTCAGCCAGCGCGCGCCGTTCCGCACGCACGGGCGAAACGGCAGGCCGTGACGGACGAGTCCGCGGCGCCAGCACCGCCGACGCTCGTTGCACACCGGATTTGCGCTGAGCGAATGTCACATGGAAATATGACACTTGCATCGCGTGCGAGAATTCCCATTCTCCGCAGCGAACGTGGTCGCACGTGCCACTGGCCCCTCGTGACCGGCTCTCCAGGAGAGCCGGGGACTTGACCGAGGACAGTGCCGCTCACGGGTCCCGCTGCGGGGCCCGCCGGCACGATAGGTTATGCAACGGCGTAACGCGTCTCTTTTGGTGTGCCCGGCGGAGAAGCCGGCGCGTTCTGGAGGGGAACGTTATGGTTGCTAACCCAGCCAGGGGCTAGTCCCCCTGAAGCCTGAGCGTTGCCCGGTCGCGTCGTCGCCGCGCAACGCTCGCTCGCCGAATCACCTGCGGCCCATGGGCGCTGGACGTGCCGAGGGCCGGGCCTGATTTGCAGCCGTCCTGACGAGGCCATTGGCCCGCTGGCGGCAAGGGGACACTCAGATGGCCAAGAATCTCACGCGCGAGCCCGACGGGCTCGCCAGCGGCTTCATTGCCTCCTCGGACGCCGGTCGTATCGCCACGCAGCCGATTGCCGGCTTGGCGACCGTCGACCATGCCGTCGCCGCGCTGAGGCCTGACGTGCCCGTCGTCTGCCTGCGTCCGCAGGTCCTGCGCGACGCTGCCACGACCTTCGTCGGCACGTTCCCCGGCCGCGTCTTCTATGCGGTGAAGTGCAACCCCGACCCGCAGGTGATCCTGGCGCTGGCCGAGGGCGGCGTGCGCTGCTTCGACGTTGCCTCGCTGACCGAGGTCGCGCTCGTGCGCCGGCTCGTCCCGGACGCCACGCTCGCCTTCATGCACCCGGTCAAGACGCGCCCGTCGATTCGCGCTGCCTACTACGACTACGGCGTGCGCGACTTCTCGCTCGACAGCTTCGAGGAGCTCATCAAGATCCTCGACGAGACCGATCGTGCCGGCGACCTCGGCCTGCACGTGCGCTTGGCGCTGCCCAAGGGCTCGGCGGTCTGCGACCTGTCCGGCAAGTTCGGCGTGCCCGCGGCCCAGGCGGCGATGCTGCTGAAGGCGGCGCGCGCCGTCGGCCGTCGCGTCGGCCTGTGCTTCCACACCGGCTCGCAGGGGCTGGAGCCGGAGGCGTTCCGGCGCGCGCTCGAGCAGTGCGGCGAGGCGATCCGCCAGTCCGGCGTCGCGCCCGACGTCATCGACGTCGGCGGCGGCTTCCCCGTGAGCTACCCGGACCAGGTGCCCCCGTCGCTCGACCTGTACTTCCAGGCGATCCGCGAGGGCTTCGGGGCGCTCGGCCTGCCCGCCGCCACGGAGCTGTGGTGCGAGCCCGGCCGCGCGCTGGTCGGCGCCGGCTCCTCGGTCGTCGTGCAGGTTCTGAAGCGGCGCGGCAACGAGCTGTTCATCAGCGACGGCATGTACGGCACGCTGTCGGACGCCGGCCTCTTCGGCTTCCGCTTTCCCGTGCGCGTCGTGCGGACGGCCGAGTCGGGCCGCGGCAGGCCGTCGGACGAGCTGGTGCCGTTCCTGCTCTGGGGCCCGACCTGCGACAGCACGGACAAGATGCCCGGCCCGTTCATGATCTCGGCGGATGTCCGCGAGGGCGACTACCTCGAGATCGGTCAGACCGGCGGATACGGAACCTCCGTGCGCACGCGCTTCAACGGCTTCGACCGGGTCGAGCAGGTCGCCGTCTCCGACGCGCCGCTGCTCCTCACGCCGGGCCTCGACGACCGGCCGGAGCGGCCGCTGTTCGTCTACGGCACGCTGCTCGACCGCGACATGCTGGCGGCAGCGCTCGGCCGCCCGGCGCTCGGCGTCGAGGCCGAGCCGGCGCGCGCCGACGGCTTCGCCCGGCGCCGCGTGCGCGGCGAGGAGCGGCCGACGCTGTCGGCTGCCGACGGCGCTGCGACCGAGGGCCTGCTGCTGCAGGGACTCGGCCGCGCCGACCTGGCGCGCCTGCGCTTCCACGCCGGCAGCACCTACGCGCTGCGGAGGGTGGCGGTGACGTGCGCGGACGGCACGGTCGTGTCGGCCGACGCCTTCGTCGCCGACGAGTCGGCCGGGAAGCAGGCGGGCAAGCAGGTGGCCAGGGCGACGGCGGTCCCGTGGACCGTCGACGCCTGGCGTCGCGGCCACAGGGCCCAGGCGCTGCGCGCGACGCGCGAGCTGATGCGCATGTTCGGCAAGCTGACGCCCTGCG
>JAEULF010000413.1 GCA_016793965.1 Alphaproteobacteria bacterium
GCCGGTGCGGCTCGCGGCGTCCATCTCGATCACGTCGACGTGCCTGTCCTCGGCGATCGCCGTGCAGTTCGCGCACGTGCCGCAGGGTGCGATGGTCGGCCCGCCGCGGCCGTCCGCGCCGATGCAATTGAGGGCGCGCGCGAGGATGCGCGCCGTCGTCGTCTTGCCGACGCCGCGCACGCCGGTCAGCAGGAAGGCATGCGCCACGCGGCCGGAGGCGAAGGCGTTGGCGAGGGTGCGGACCATCGCCTCCTGGCCGATCATGTCGGAGAAGGTGGCGGGCCGGTACTTGCGCGCGAGCACGCGGTAAGGCGCCGGCTGAGCCGGCGCGACAGACGGCGCGTCCGCCGGGGCTGCCGACAGGGCCGCGGCAGCCGCGGACGGGGCGGGCGCGGCGTCGCGCTTGGCGGGCTCCCCGACGGTCGGGTCCGGCGCAGCCATGTCCGAGGCAGCATCGTCGCCGTCTGGCATGCCCGTCGCAGCCGCGTCGGCGGCAGGCTTCTTCGCGCGCGGCTTGCGCGCCGGCTTGGGCGCGGCCGGGCTGGCGTCGTCGTCGGACATCACGCGCCCTCCCTGCCGAGCGTCGGCGACCTGCCGCGGCGCCGGCCATTCCCGGCGCTTGGGCGGAGGGATCAAACGGCATCCCCGCCGCAGCTGCAACGGTCTCGATTCAGGCCGCAGCGGGACGCTGCCTCAGCGCTCGGCGCCCTCGGCATAGAGCACGATCGACCGCGCCCGCTCCACCGGCAGGATCTGGAACCGCTGGCCGTCCACGTCGTAGATCGCGCAGGATCCGGCGGCATCGGGCGCCCCGAATCGGCAATCGTCGTAGGCGGCGCCGATCGCTTCCATCGGGCTGCGCGCGCCCGACCTGTAGAACACGACGAGCGTCTCGCTCCCCGGGTCGAGCTTGGCGACCAGCGCCTTGTGATCGGGGGCTGCGCGATAGCGCGAGATGTAGAAGCCAGGGTCGACGCGCTCGGCGAAGAGGGCGCGCAGCAGCGGGGCGTCGGGAAAGAGCGCCGCCAGCGCCGCGAGCAGCAGCGGGACGCCAAGGATGACGAGGATCGATGTGCGGTCCATGCCGTCGGTCCCGTCGCAGCGGACATGCAGCGCTGCCGGCGACGGTGTTGCCCGATTGTGGCGGAAAGAAGGCTGGCGCGACGGCGGCCGGCCGGACCGTCACCACCCGGCGGCGCGCTGCTTGGCGATCACGGCCGAGGCAGTGGCAGCGAAGGCGCGCGCCTCCCCGAAGCTGCGGATGCCGCGCTCCGCCAGGCGCGGCAGGAGGCGCACGAACAGCATGCCGGTGGTCAGGCAGTCGCCCAGCGCGGTATGGCGGCCGACGACGGCGATGCCGTAGTCGCGCGCGATGACCTCGAGGTTGAGGTCCGTGCGCCGGGGCTCCAGCGCCGCGACGAGCTGCAGCGTGTCGAGGGCGGGCGGCGGCGTCCAGGGCAGGCCGGCCTCGGCCATCATGCGCGCAAGGATCGCGAGGTCGTAGCCGATGTTGTGACCGACGATCGCGGCGCCGCGCAGGCCCTCTGCCACCTCCGCGCCGATCGCCGCGAAGGTCGGCGCGCCGGCGACCATGGCGTCGTCAATGCCGGTGATGCGGCTCGCGACGGCGGGGATCGGCACCTGCGGATCGACCAGCCGATCGACGTTGACGGCGCGAAAGAGGCGCTCGCCGTGGCCGCGCAGGGCCGCGATCGCGATCGGCCGGCACGTCCGCACGTCGAGGCCCGTCGTCTCGAGGTCGAGGATCCAGTAGGGCAGCACGGCGAGCTGCGTGGCGTCGTTGGCGCCGGCAGGCGGCGGCGGGCGGTCGAGAACCGAGAAATCGTGGGCCAAGCCGCGACCGGCGCCGCCAGGGAATGTGAGCACCGCGCCGGCATGGCCGTCGAGCACGGTCAGGCGGCCGGAGATCGCTTGGCCTTGCACCGTGGCGATCTGCACGGGCACCGCGCGACCTGCGGCCGCGGCCTCGCCGATGGCCGACGCGAAGGCGCGGTCGTCCAGGATGTCGAAGATGCTCGTGCCGACGGCCGCCGAGCCCATGCCGAGCGCCGCCCGCGCCGCGCCGTTGGCCAGTCCGACGAGGCCGCTCTCGGCAACGACGACGATGCCTTCCTCGACCGAATCCAGCACCGCCGAGAGCCGTTGCACCGTGTCGCCCTGCCGCTGGCCCTGGCGCTCGAGCAGGGCGCCGAGAGCGCCGCAGAGCGCGACGACCTCGCCGCTGCCCGACGGGTCGACCGGTATGCGGTCCGTCCCGTCGCCGCGGCACATGACGATGAGGGACCGCAGGCGCTCGACGCCGTCGAAGTGCGCGTCGAGCAGGATGGACGCCGCCCAAAGCGCGCCCATCGTGACGAGAGCCAGGCCGCCGACCGCCACGTCGAAGGGATCAGCGGCGGCGCCATCCATGATGCCGCCGCGCGCCAGCGCGATGGCGCCGAGTCCCGTCGCCGCGCCGCCCGCGGCGACCATGCTCACCCAAAGTCCCTGCCGTGCTCCCGATGCCATGGGGCCGCTCCTCCGGTCTGCGCGCCCCCGCGTCCCAGTCCTCGATCGTCCTGCTGCCCCGCCGTCAGGCGGCCGGCCGCGCCGCCGCGCCGCCCGCCATGGCCAAAAGGTCGGCCGCCACCGCCGCGCGGTCCACGCGCCGCTGCAGCTCCTGCCACATCGCCAGGGCGCGGAACTGCACAGAGCCGAGGATGACCTCCTCGTCGCGGCTGCTGTAGATGTGATGGATCGGCAGGTTGACGAAAATCTGGTGCGCCGAAGCCGAGACGCTCTCGGCCGGGCTCTTCGGGCGAGCGGCGACGGACAGCCTGAGCCTGCTCTCGAAGGCGGCCAGAACGTCGTCCCAGCCTTGCGCCCGATGGTCCGGGGGCGCCTTCTCCGTCAGGTGCCGACGGTAGAGCGCGACCAGCGGCTCGACGATCCGCGCGCCGTCCGTACCGTCCTCGCGCAAATGCCCTTCCGCAACGAGGAAGAGGTCGCCCATCACGGCCGCATAGCCTTCCCAGCGGCACTTGTCGTAGGCCAGCTTGAACGCCTCTTCCTCGAACAGAGCGTAGGAGAAGAGCCCCGTCTTGGCGCGGCAGTAGTCGAGCACGGTCCGCTGCGCGATGAAGGCGGCATGGCCCGACAGGAAGCTCCCGAGCGCCGCCCCGGTGGCGATCGGCGCCGCACTGCCGACGATTCCCAAGTTGCGCGCAAGCGCATCGGCGAATGCCCGCAACCTCCCGACCCGCGCGGTCCCGGACGCACCAGCCGCCGTCGCTGCTGTCATGGCGATCTGTCCTGCCGTTCTGCGCTGCAGTCGCTCGACTGCCGCTGGGCGCCCGAGCGCGGAGCGACTGACGTCGCCCTGCCGCGGACCGAGATCGATGCCAGATGCCATCGCGTGCGCGCCGATGCAACGGCAATGCGTCGGGTGCGGCGAAAGCTGCGCGCCTGCTTGTCTCGCAATTACCTAGATGCTATGAACGCCCTGGTTTTGCGGGAAAATGGGCTGCCGCTGGGCTCGATGCAAGGCCTGCGACAGCCTGGTTCTGCGTGCGAGGTGATGCACGGAGCCAGGCGCGCCCCAACGTCGGCCACAACAAAGACACATCCGATCAGAGGAGGAGACGAGGACATGAAAGGCGGAAAACTGACGCCTGACCAGATCCAGGGCCATTGGCGCAAGACATCGCGTCTCATGTGGACGCTGATGATCTTGTGGGCCTTTTTCAGCTTCGTGGTGCACGTCTTTGCCCGCCAGCTGAACGAAATCGTGATCGCGGGCTTCCCCATGGGGTTCTACATGGCGGCCCAAGGCTCGCTGATCGCGTTCGTCGTCCTGTGCTTCTACAATGCATACGCGCAGGACAAGATCGATGCCGAATTCGGCGTCCACGAAGAATAAGCGGGAGGCGCGCCTCATGGCCACGCAGAACAAAGGTGATTTCATCAGTAACCTGGGTCGAATCTACGGGATCTATACCGGCGGATTCATCGGGTTCGTGATCTTCATCGGGTTGCTTGAGTACTTCAAGGTCTTCGACAACAAGATCCTCGGCTACCTCTTCATCTTCATGACGATCGGCATCTATGCGCTGATCGGCTGGCTCTCGCGCACGGCGCAGATCTCCGAGTACTACGTCGCCGGGCGGCGCGTGCCGGCCTTCTACAACGGCATGGCGACCGGCGCCGACTGGATGAGCGCCGCGTCGTTCATCTCGATGGCCGGCGGACTGTATCTCGGCGGCTATGGCGGCCTCGGCTACGTGCTGGGATGGACCGGCGGCTACGTGCTGGTCGGCGTGCTGCTCGCTCCCTACCTGCGCAAGTTCGGCCAGTACACGGTGCCGGACTTCCTGAGCGCCCGGTACGGCGGCAACACGGCGCGGCTGTGCGGCGTGATCGTGCTGTTCTCGGCGTCCTTCACCTACGTCGTGGCGCAGGTATTCGGCGTCGGCATCATCACCTCGCGCTTCCTCGGCATCCCGTTCGAGATCGCCTGCTTCGTCGGCCTCGTCGGCATCCTGGTCTGCTCGATGCTCGGCGGCATGCGCGGCGTCACCTGGACCCAGGTGGCGCAGTACATCATCCTGATCGTCGCCTACCTGATCCCGGTGGTCTGGCTGTCGACGACGAAGTTCGGCTTCCCGATCCCGGAGCTGGCCTACGGTCAGGCGCTGAAGGAGATCGCGGCGCTCGAGCAGAAGCTCGGCATCTTGAAGCCGCACGTGGCGGCGTTCGCCGATGCCAAGGGCGCCTTCAGCATGGTGGAGTTCAAGAACTTCCTTGCCTTGATCCTCTGCCTGATGATCGGCACGGCATCGCTGCCGCACATCCTGATGCGCTACTTCACGACGCCGACGGTGCGCGAAGCACGGCTCTCGGTGGGCTGGAGCATCTTCTTCATCTTCCTGCTCTACTTCACCGCGCCGGCCTATGCCGCTTTCGCCAAGCTGGAGATCTACAGCGAGGTGATCGGCCAGCAGATCTCGTCCCTGCCGGCCTGGGTCAAGAACTGGCAGGCGGTGGCAGGCATGCTCACCATCAAGGATGCCAACAATGACGGCATCCTGCAGCTGGCCGAGCTGACCATCAACCAGGACATCATCGTGCTCTCGATGCCCGAGGTTGCAGGCCTGCCTTACGTGATCTCCGGCCTGGTCGCGGCCGGCGGTCTCGCGGCGGCGCTCTCGACCGCCGACGGCCTGCTGCTGGCCATCGCCAACGCGCTCTCGCATGACGTCTACTACGAGATGATCGACCGCAAGGCCTCGGCCCAGAAGCGGCTGATCGTGGCGCGCGTCATCCTGCTGGTCGTGGCGGCCATCGCGGCGTTGACGGCGGGCACGCGCCCGTCCGGCATCATCCAGATGGTCGCCTGGGCGTTCTCGCTGGCCGCGGCCGGCCTGTTCGCCCCGCTGGTGATGGGCATCTGGTGGAAGCGAACCACCAATGCCGGCGCCATCATCGGCATGATGGCGGGGTTCGGCGTGTGCCTGTTCTACCTGGTCGGCACGCGCTACTTCGGCATGGCGGAGTGGTGGGGCATCCGCAACATCTCCAGTGCCCTCTTCGGCCTGCCGGTCGCGTTCATCGTGACCTACGTGGTCAGCCTGATGACGCCTGCTCCCTCGAAGGAGATGCAGGACTTCATCGACTCGATCCGCGTGCCGGCCGGCGACGTCAAGTTGGTGGCGGCTGCCGACGCTCACAAGCTCGACTGACCGGACGCGTTCTCGTCCGGACGCCTTGGGGGCCCGCGGCAACGCGGGCCCCTTTCTCTTTGCGCAATTTCGCCCTTGCCATGCGGCTCCGGACGCGCGATCTCCGCATCGTCCGCTCGGCCTCCGGCCGGCAGCCGGGAGCCGGGAGCCATCGATGGGACAGGGCCACTTCTTCTGGAGCTACGTGCCGTTTTGGCTGGTCAACTACGGCCTGGCCATCCTGGCCTGGACGCTGGTCGGCCGATTCATGCTCTCCTTCATGGTCGCGCCGGACTCGCGGAACTACATCTGGCGCTGGTTCCGGCGGCTGACCGATTGGCTGCTGCCATGGATCATGTTCATCACGCCCTACGCGATGCCCCGCACCTTCGTCCTTCCGGCCGCTGCCGTATGGGTGTTCGTGGTGCGCGCGGCGATCGTCATCTCCATGGTTGGCGCCGGCTGGGCCCCGCGCCTCGGGCAAGGGACGCCTGGCTGATGCTCCGGCAAGACGCCTCGGGCTCGTAGAGAGGGACGCAGCGTGGGCAAGGACTTCTTCGCGATCCTGATCGTCGGTACGGCCGTCATCAACGGCATACTCAACCCGATGCTTGCCGTCGTCGTCGCCTTCGCGCCGGTCTGGTACCCCTATGTCATGCCGTTCCAAGCGGACATCGCTTTCTATATCGCGTCCCTGATCGTCTCCGGCCTGACGATCCTGATCTCCGGGGTCCCGGCGGCGCTCTACGAGCGCATGCGCGGCCTCAAGGAGACCGACGACATCTCGATGATGATCTGGCTCGGCTGCGCGATCCTGCTGAGCCTGCCGGCGCTCAACCGGTTCACCTGACATCCGTCCCGCGAGCGTCCCTGGGAGCGGTGCGGCACTGCGGCGGCTTGACCTGCAGCGTCAGGTCCTGTAACGCCGCGAGACCGCATGAGAACCTAAGGAACAATACGTATGCGCGCTTGGCTTTCCTCGCTCGCCTTGGCCGGATTCCTCGCCGCCTGCGGCGACGGAGGCTCCGCCGCGAACCCGTTGATCGGCAAATGGATCGGACGCGTGGCCCTGCCGGCCAATGCCGAGGCGTTCAAGACGCAATACGCCGCATGGGACAAGGACCACACGATCGAGTTCCAGAAGGACCGGATGATCGCCGACGGCGCCGTCACCCTCGTCGTCTACGGCACCAAGAGCGACGGGCAGGTGGTCTTGTCGCCGCTCGACGGCAGCAACGAGTTCTCGATCGAGGTCAAGGACAAGGCGTTCGCTCGCCCGATCGAGGCCGGCGGAATCGCCGCGTCGATCGTCTACCGCAAGGTCGATTGACGGGCGCTGGAACCACCAGGTTCGAAAGCACCTTCTCGCGAACCGCGCCCGGCTCGCGAGAGAGGCTCTAGCCGAACCCGCGCCGCCTTGCCATCGCGTCGCCCGACAGCGCCGTGTTGACCATCTCCAGCACGGGTGCGGCGGCGCGCAACGCTTCGACGAGCTGGTCGCGCCGTCGGCTGGGCAGCCTCGCCGGATCGACCGTGGTGCCCGGCCGCCGGCCCACGGCGATATCGTCGATCTGCTGCGCCAGGACCTCGCGCATGATGACGCGATGGGCCTCGTCGAGCGCACTGGCGTCAGCCTCGCTGACCAGGCCCGCGGCACGCGCCTCGTTCAGGCGGGCTGCCGTGTCGACGGCGCGCCGACCGAGCGCCAGCCCGAGCACGCGAGCAGCGGCGACGATGGGCAGCAAGCCGCCGATCTTGAGGTCGGCGCGCCCGCCGGACGTCCTGATGCGCCCGAACATCCCGATCGGCGGGCGCTTGTCGCCGACCTGCTGCGCCAGCATGCGCAGGAAGAGCGGCGC
The DNA here is from genome assembly GCA_016793965.1 of Alphaproteobacteria bacterium. Lineage (GTDB taxonomy): Bacteria > Pseudomonadota > Alphaproteobacteria > JAEULF01 > JAEULF01 > JAEULF01. Next base: position 7,577 of record JAEULF010000413.1, read on the forward strand.
ACCGGACGCGACATCGAGCGCGTCGCCCATCAGCGCGTCGGCGAGCGCGCGGTCGCCCGCCACGGCCACGCCGTCGAAGAAAATGTCAACGTTGAGCAGGTTCTCGCCTTGGGCGTTGGCGACCCAGCGACGCACCGTTGCGGCCCAGCCCGCCATGCTCTGCCGCCACTGCGGCTCGCTCGCCATCACCTTGCCCTTGCAGTAGGGAACGCCGGCAGCATCAAGGATCTGGCACATGCGCGCGCCGAGCGCCGCGAGCCAGCCATCGGCAGCCGCGTCGCCGTCATGCACAATCGCGTTGTCCTGGTCCGGCGCCAGCAGGCTCTCGCCGCGCCCTCCGGAGCCGAGCACGAGCACCGCGTAGCGCGCCGGCGAGGGCCCCCGCGCCGCAGCGACTTCCGCAGCCGCGAGCGCCGCGGCGCGCGCCGTCATGTCGCGGATGACGCTGCTGATCACGCCCGCCGCCTGGCGGGCATCGACGCCCTCCGCCAGCAGCGCCTCGGCGAGCTTCGGCAGGCGCGCCATGATGCCTGCCAAGTCATCCGGGCGCTTGGCGCTCTCGATCTCGTCGCCGAGCATGAGGGCCGATGACGTGCGCTGCTTCAGGAGAGCTCGCGCCGTCAGCATGCCGACCACATGCCCGCTGCGGTCGGTGACGGGCAGGTGGCGGATGCGGTTGCGCTCCATGCGGGCGATCGCGACGTGCAGGTAGGCGTCCGCGGGCACCGTCAGCACGGCCGTCGCCATGAGATCTGCGATAGGAATGGCCAAGGCGTCGCCCTGCTGCCGCCCGACGGTTCGCAGCACGTCGCGCTCGGTCACGATCCCGGCGATCCGGTCGCCGTCCATCACCAGCAATGATGAGACGTTGGCGGCATCCATCTGCTGCGCCGCCTCGCCGAGCGTCGCGGAGGGCAGCGCCGAGACGACGGGCGAGGTCATCAGCTCGCGCACGCGATGGCGATAGGGAAAGCTGTCGATGCGCTCGATGGCGGGTGTCGGCACGGCCGCGCTCCCGGTCTGCGGCAGGGAAAACGATCTTAGCGCAAGCCAGCCGCGGGCGAACGGCGAAAGCGAAGGCGCCCCGTCGGAACGCCCTCTGGAACAGCAAGTTGCGCAAAGTCGCGCGCATGTGACTTTTTTCACTTGCGCTGGCATCGCCGCCGTCGTGTGTCGACATTGCTTCCAGGACGGAAGCACGCCGTTCCGCGGGCGTGGCCTGCGACGGCGCCGAAGCTTCAGCGGCACTGCCAGGAGCCTGTCATGGCCATCTCGCCCGTCACCTCGGCCCTCTTCCCGACCACGTCGCAGACCTCGACCGCGACCGAGCAGGAGAAGGCGAAGCAGACGCTCGACAGCGCGCTGAAGCCCGGCAACCCGACGGGATCCAAGGCGCAGCTCCAGGCGCTCAACACGTCGCTGCTGTTCGGCGGCCTGACGGGGAACAGCAATCCCTTCAGCCTGCTCCCGGCGCCGGAAGGCCTGTCCGCCCTCGCCGCCTATGCCGCGACGGCGCAGTACAACGCGGCGCTGACGATCCAGCAGATCCTCGCCGCGCAGAGCCAGAAGCCCGTCGCGCTCGAGCTCGACGGCGGCCTCGTCGCGCAGATCACGACCGAGGCCGAGGCCGGCGACTACAAGATCGCCTATGACGGCAGCAGCCGCGTGTTCACGCTGACCGATGCCGAGGGCAACGCCGAGACAGCCAAGGCCTACGGCCTCAACGTCGATTTCGGCAAGGGCATCAGCTTCAAGCTGACCAGCGGCTTCGACCCGGCGTCGGACCTCGCCGCGCAGGCGTTCGAGGTCAGCAAGGCCGCAGACACGACGGCGTGACCCGCGAGCTCAGCCGCGTCAATCCGCCGCGGCGGCGGATTGCGGCAGGCCCCGGGACAGCGCCCGCTCCCCATCGACCATGTAGTCGCGCGTCAGCGGCACGGCGTCGATGCGCTTGGCCAGCTGCATCTGGAACACCATGTTGACGTCGCAGCGGAACGACATCTCGCTGCCGACCAGGTAGAACTCCCACATGCGGCAGAAGCGCTGGTCGTAGAGCCGCTCGATCTCCGCGCGGTTGGCGATGAAGTTGCGGTGCCAATGGCGCAGCGTCTCCGCGTAGTGCAGGCGCAGGATCTCGACGTCCGTCACCCAGAGATGGCTGCGCTCGACGACCGGCAGCACCTCCGACAGCGCCGGGCTGTAGCCGCCGGGGAAGATGTACTTGCGGATCCAGGCGTTCGTCGTCCCTGGCCCGTCGCGGCGGCCGATCGAGTGGAGCAGCGCGACGCCGTCGTCCGCGAGCAGGGTCCGGATCATGCCGAAATACTCCGGGAAGTGCTTCACGCCGACATGCTCGAACATGCCGACCGAGACGATGCGGTCGTAGCTCCCGGTCTCCTCGCGGTAGTCGCGCAGCTCGAAGCGCACGCGGTCCGACAAGCCGGCGGCGGCGGCCCGGTCGCGCGCGACCGCGAGCTGTTCCTTGGACAGCGTCAGGCCGAGCACCTCGACGTCGGCGGTGCGGGCCAAGTAGATGCCCAGGCCGCCCCAGCCCGAGCCGATGTCCAGGACACGCTGGCCCGGACGGAGCAGCAGCTTCGCGGCGATATGGCGCATCTTCGCGCGCTGGGCATCCGCGAGCGAGGCATCGGGCGTCGGGAAGTAAGCGCAGGAGTACTGCATCGACTCGTCGAGAAAGAGCGCGAACAGGCGCCGCGACAGGTCGTAGTGATGGGCGACGTTGCGCTGAGCCTTGCCGACGGGATTGCGCTGCATCGCCCAGCGCAAGGCCCGCTCGACCGAGTGGATCAGGGGCGTGATGCCGCTGCCCATCAATGTCTCGAAGTTGAGCATGGCGACCGCGAACACGTCGTGGAGGCTGCCCTCCTCGACGGTCAGCGTCCCGTCCATGTAAGCCTCGCCGAATCGCAGCCACGGGTTCGCGAAGAGCTGCCAGTGCAACGCCGGATCGTGCAGCTTGATGGTCGCGGCCGGTCCGGTTCCCGGGTCGCCGCACTCATGGCGGCAGCCATCCGCTGCGACGACCGTGAGACAGCCGCGCCTGATGCCGCGGCGAAGCAAGCTGGCGAAGAGCATCGTCCCCCTCCGTCCTTCCCTTCGTCGGGGTCATGGTCTGGATCCCGCACTCACAAAGGTTACCGGACCGTCATCCATCATACGGTAACAGTCGGGACGCGGAAGACGCCGCACGCAATCGCATGCGCTGCTTGACGCAAGTGCGAACGGGCGGGAGGGTTCTCCTGCCGCGGTGTGAAGGATCACGACATGACCAGACAGTTGCGAAACTGGAAAGAAATACACGCACCGCGCGGTCCGCAGATCTCCGCGCGCAGCTGGCAGACCGAGGCGCCGCTGCGCATGCTCATGAACAACCTCGACCCTGATGTCGCGGAGAACCCGCAGGAGCTCGTCGTCTATGGCGGCATCGGGCGGGCAGCGCGCGACTGGGAATCCTACGAGGCGATCGTCGCGGCCTTGCGCGGCCTCGGGCCGGAGGAGACCCTGTGCGTGCAGTCGGGCAAGCCGGTCGGCGTTTTCCGCACCCATGCCGACGCGCCGCGCGTCCTCATCGCCAACTCCAACCTCGTGCCGCGCTGGGCGACGTGGGAGCACTTCCAGGAGCTCGACCGGAAAGGGTTGATGATGTACGGCCAGATGACGGCCGGGTCCTGGATCTACATCGGCTCGCAAGGCATCGTGCAGGGCACATACGAGACCTTCGCCGAGGTCGGGCGGCGCCACTACGGCGGCAAGCTCAAGGGCAAGTGGATCCTGACGGCCGGCCTCGGCGGCATGGGCGGCGCGCAGCCGCTCGCAGCCGTCTTCGCCGGCGCCTCGATGCTCGCCGTCGAGTGCCAGCAGAGCCGGATCGAGCGCCGCCTGCAGACCCGCTATCTCGACGTCACGGCGGCCAGCCTCGACGAGGCCCTGGCGAGGCTCGCGGGCGCGGCGGCCGCCGGCCAGGCGATCTCGGTCGGCCTGCTCGGCAATGCCGCCGACGTCTTTCCCGAGCTGGTCCGCCGGGCGCGCCAGGACAAGCGCGCGCGGCCGGACGTGGTCACCGACCAGACGAGCGCCCATGACCCCGTCAACGGCTACTTGCCGTCCGGCTGGAGCGTGGCGGAGTGGGAGACGCGCCGGCAGAGCGACCCGGCCGGCACGGCCAAGGCGGCGCGCCGCTCGATGGTCGCACATGTCCAGGCCATGCTCGACTTCCAGGCCATGGGCGTGCCGACGCTCGACTACGGCAATAACATCCGCCAGATGGCGAAGGAGGAAGGCCTCGCCGACGCCTTCGCCTTCCCGGGCTTCGTGCCGGCCTATGTGCGCCCGCTCTTCTGCCGCGGCATCGGGCCGTTCCGCTGGTGCGCGCTGTCAGGCGATCCCGAGGACATCCACCGCACGGACGCGCGCGTGAAGGAGCTGATGCCCGACGACGCGCACTTGCACAACTGGCTCGACATGGCGCGCGCGCGCATCGCGTTCCAGGGCCTGCCGGCGCGCATCTGCTGGGTCGGGCTGGGCGACCGCCATCGCCTCGGCCTGGCGTTCAACGAGATGGTGGCAAAGGGCGAGCTCAAGGCGCCGATCGTGATCGGCCGCGACCACCTGGATTCGGGCTCAGTGGCGAGCCCCAACCGCGAGACCGAGGCGATGCGCGACGGCTCGGACGCCGTCTCCGACTGGCCGCTGCTCAATGCCCTGCTCAACTGCGCCAGCGGCGCCACCTGGGTCAGCCTGCACCATGGCGGCGGCGTCGGCATGGGCTTCTCGCAGCATGCCGGCATGGTGATCGTCGCCGACGGAACGGCGGAGGCCGCGCGCCGGCTGGAGCGCGTGCTCTGGAACGACCCAGCGAGCGGCGTGATGCGCCACGCGGACGCCGGCTACGACGAAGCGATCGCCTGCGCGCGCGAGCATGCGCTGAACCTGCCGATGCTCGGGCGCCAGGGGTCCTGAAGGGAAGGAGCGCCGGGCCATGGAGACGATCACGCTGCGGCCCGGGCACGTGACGCTCGACGCGCTGCGCCTGATCGCGCGCACGCCCGCGCGCATCGCCGTCGATCCGGCGTCCCGCGCCGATGTCGAGGCCGGAGCCGACGCCGTGGCGCGCATCGTCGCCTCGGGCCACGCGGCCTACGGCATCAACACGGGGTTCGGCCGGCTGGCCCAGACGCGGATCCCGCCGGAGCGGGTCAAGGAGCTGCAGCGCAACCTGGTCCTGTCGCACGCCACGGGAACCGGTCCGCTGCTCGACGATTCGATCGTCCGCGTGATCCTGGCGCTGAAGGCGGTGAGCTTGGCGCGCGGGCTGTCGGGCGTGCGCTGGACGGTGATCGAGCGCCTGGTCGCGTGCTGCAACGCCGGCGTCCTGCCGGAGATCCCGGGCAAGGGATCGGTCGGCGCGTCCGGCGACCTGGCGCCGCTCGCGCATGTCGCGGCAGCGCTGATCGGCGTCGGCAAAGCCCGCGTCGACGGCCGCTCCGTGCCCGCCGCCGCGGCGCTGGCCGCAGCGGGCATCGCGCCGCTCGACCTCGGCCCCAAGGAAGGCCTCGCCCTGCTCAACGGCACGCAGGTGTCGACTGCTCTGGCGGTGCACGGCCTCCTGGCCGCCGAGGACTGCTTCGCCGGCGCCATCGTCGCCGGCGCGCTCACCGTGGACGCGATCAAGGGCAGCGACGGTCCGTTCGACGCGCGCATCCACGCGGCGCGCGGCCATCCCGGCCAGGTCGCGGTCGCCGCCGCGCTGCGGCGCCTGACCCATGGCAGCGCGATCCGCGAGAGCCACGTCGACTGCACCAAGGTCCAGGACCCCTACTCCGCGCGCTGCCAGCCGCAGGTCATGGGCGCCGTCCTCGACAGCATGCGGCACGCGGCCGGCGTGCTCGCGATCGAGGCAAGCGCCGTCTCCGACAACCCGCTCGTCTTCCCGGACACGGGGGAAGTCGTCTCCGGCGGCAACTTCCACGCCGAGCCGGTCGGGCTCGCAGCGGACGCCCTCGCCGTCGCCATTGCGGAGATCGGCGCGTTGTCGGAGCGGCGCATCGCGATGCTGACCGATGCCAGCGTCAGCGGATTGCCGCCCTTCCTCGTCGCGGAAGGCGGGGTCAACTCGGGCTTCATGATCGCGCATGTGACCGCGGCAGCGCTGGCCTCGGAGAACAAGGTGCTCGCCCACCCGGCATCCGTCGATTCCCTGCCGACCTCGGCCAACCAGGAGGATCACGTGTCGATGGCGACCTTCGCCGCGCGGCGGCTCGGCGACATGGCGGACAACGTCGCCGCCATCGTCGGGATCGAGCTGCTGGCCGCGGTCCAGGGCATCGAGTTCCACCGCCCGATGCGCAGCTCCGCCATCCTCGAGGACGCGATCGGCCTGATGCGAAATCGCGTCGCGCGCTGGGATCGCGACCGCTTCTTCGCGCCTGACATCGCTTCCGCCAAAGAGCTTGTGGCAGCAGGAGAGTTCCGTCGCTTCTGCGACGAGCTGCTGCCGAGTCGGGCGACCGCCCGCTGACCATCTGTGCCCGGGAGCACTGAGCCGGATACCCGCGCGATCTAGACTTGACGACGGTGTTCGCTGGTGATGCCTGTAGCGTCATCGCTTCCGGGAGTGAAGGCCATGAAGATCAATCGTCGCGCAGCGCTGGCCCTCGCGGTCGGCGCGCCCTGGTTCTGGGTGCCGCGGGTCGTCCTCGCCAACGGCCAGGCCGGCACCGTGCAGAAGGTCGAAGGCGACGCCACGTCGCGGGCGGCCGGCGGCGCCGCGCGAAAGCTCGAGGAGAAGGCGCCGATCTACATGGGCGACACGCTGGCCACCGAGGCCGATTCCGCGCTGTCGCTCCTGTTCGCCGACGACACCAAGTTCGACATCGGCCAGAAGGCGTCGCTGGTGATCGACGAGTTCGTCTACAGCCCGGGCTCGGGCGGAAAGATCGGCACCGGCATCCTCAAGGGCTCGTTCCGCTTCGTCTCCGGCAAGATCGCCGCTGCGAAGCCGGAGACCATGGTGGTCCGCTCGCCCGTCGCGACCATCGGCGTGCGCGGCACGTCGGTCGTCGGCGAGGTGCTGGACAGCAGCGCGTCCTTCGCCCTCGTCGAGCCGGAGGGCTCGGCGCGGCCGACCGCGATCCAGGTCGCCAACGCCGCCGGCGCCGTGATCATCGACCAACCGGGTTGGGGCACCGACGTGGCGGGACCGAACGTCGCGCCGTCGCCGCCCTATCGCTGGGAGTCCCAGCGCATCAACGGCGTCATCCAGTCGATCACCAATATCCAGCGCGTCATGATCCCGCGTCCGCGGGTCCGCTGACCCCGACGCTGGCGCGCCAGGCGCACGACCAAGCGCCCTCGCCCGAGGTCCGCAGGCGGACCCCGGGCGAGGGCGCCGTCATTTCAGGCCGAGCCGTCGGCGCAGGTCCGGCCAACGCTCCAGCCAGCAGCAGTCATGGTCGGCGCCCGGCTCGAGCAGGAAGGTCCAGGGACCCTTTCCATCGGACGAGGCGCGCACCAGAGCGTTCCTGTATGAGGCCGCGACCGTCGGGCGGACGACTCGGTCGCTCGCGCCGTGCGCATGTGCCTGCGGCACGGCGATGAGCTGTGCCGCGATGTCCGCCGGGTTGATCGAGTCGTCGATCGAGTCGACGTTCGTGTCCCGCGTCCATGCGGTCGAATCCAGGGGCGAGGCGATCGTCACGAGTCGCGCCACGTCCGGCCGGCCCGCCGCGACCAGGGCGGCGATCACGCCGCCGCCGGAGTAGCCGATGAGCTCGACCGATGGAGCCCCGGACCAAGCCTTGGCCTGGTCCACCGCCGCGTTGGCCGCGGCGACAGCATCCCTGCCGTAGCGGCGCTGGTCCCAGACGCGCGGCTCGCAGGGGAAGCCGGGGGCACCGCGCAGGCCGTACTGGCAGGGCCGCGCCAGGAAGATGACCGGCCCCGCCCAGTCATCGGCGGCGGCGAGTTGCAGGCTGATGGGCAATGCCGGCGTCGGATCGCCGCTCAGCCTGCCGCGCACGAAGTTCTGGCCATCGCTTTCGATATAGACGCGCAGCGCCGCACCGCTGCCGGCGCGCGCCGCACGCCGGTAGCCCTTGAGCGGAAATGTCGGGGTCGCAACGTCCCAGGGCTGCAACTTGCCGCGCGCCGCGATCCGGTCGGCCTGGGCGTCGGGCGATTCCAGCGGCATCCGATCGCCGCAGGCAGCAGTCACGATGCCGACCGCCAAAAGAACAAGGGCCGGGAGTGCGCTCCCGGCCCTTGCTGTCTTTCGCTCTCCCCCGCCCAAGGCAGGGGCCACTCGATCAGATCAGAACTGCATCCGACCGGTGAGCGAGCCCGTCCCGATGTTCAGGTCCTGGCGAGACTGGTACTGGCCATCCAGCGACACCGAGAGACCGACCCCGGTGAAGAGGTTGAAGCCACCGCCCACGATCCAGCCATCGGCGTCGTTCGGGTGCTCGATGTTGTTGA
>JAEULF010000418.1 GCA_016793965.1 Alphaproteobacteria bacterium
GTTGATCGCAACGCTGCCGATATGCGGCAGCTGCAGGAGGAAGTGCCGCTTCGCGACGAGGAGCGCGCCCGGATGGCGCTCGGCCAGGACGTAGCTCGGCAGGTCAGACCAAGCGAAACGCTGCTCGAAACGCGGGCCGAAAGCCATGGCCTTGAGCAGCGGCCGCACCGTCAGTCCCAGGCCGTCGGGCTCGGCGCGCCATTCCGCCCACCCGACCTGAAGCAGGATGCCGATCGGCGCCAGCACGAACGCGAACACCAGAAAGACGGCCGTCACCAGGTCGCTGCTCAGGTCCATGGGCTTGGCGAGCGCCAGGACGACGAGGGCAAGCGCGACAGGCACGCCGGCATAGAGCATCAAACCGCGGGTCGGCCGCCAGATCGAGTGGTAGGTAGCGGTCGACATTGGGAATCCTCGGTGGGGCGCAGGGGCGCAGGGGCGCAGGGGCGCAGAGTGTCGCGGCAGAGTGGGCGCCTGGCAATTCTGGAGCGCCGACCTTCCCGGCACGGGAGCATCGCACCAGGCAGGATGCTGCACTGCGGAACAGACAAGTCAGCGTTATTGATCTGACTTGGATTTACCCCATACTATGCAGTGTGCGCTGCAGCAATAACGCGCAAGCGAGCCGGATGTCCGCTGAATGCGGCGCGGCTCGACGAGAAGAACGGGACCGGAAACGCCTCCAACGATGAATTGGAGGCTCCTATGTCGATCCTTAGCACCTATCCCAACACCGCAAACCCTATTGCTGACCTCTGGAACCGCGATCTCGCGCGCCCGGCTTCGCCTGCCGCTGCGCCAGCCGCGAAGAGCGGCCTGTTCGACGGGGTCCGCTGGCCCTCGATCGACGAGGTCAACGCCCACATGGAAGCTGGCCGGCGCCTGCGCGCCGAGCACGCTGCGCGCGTCTTCGCCGCGATCGGGCGCGGCATCGTCCGGAGCTGCAGCCTGGCGGTCCAAGCATTGCGCTGGTTCGGGCTTCGCGCCGCGCGCACGACGCGCGCCGAGTGACATCATCCGAGTCGCTGGGGCGCCCGCTTCGGACGGCCCAGCGACTCGCGTCAGCTCGACTTCTTCCCCAGCGCCGCGTGCGCCGCGGCTAGGCGCGCGATGGGGACCCGGTAGGGAGAGCACGAGACATAGTCCAGCCCGGCCTCTTCGCAGAACGCGATCGAGGCGGGATCTCCGCCGTGCTCGCCGCAGATCCCGAGCTTCAGGCCAGGGCGCGAGCCTCGGCCGCGCTCCACCGCGATCCTTATCAGCTCGCCGACGCCCTCCGTGTCCAGTGTCTGGAACGGATCGCGCTCGAGCACGCCGCGGCGCTGGTAGTCGCCGAGGAAGCTGGACGCATCGTCGCGCGACAGGCCGTACGTCGTCTGCGTCAGGTCATTGGTGCCGAAGCTGAAGAACTCGGCCGTCTCGGCGATCTCCTTGGCCCGCAACGCGGCACGCGGCAGCTCGATCATCGTGCCGACGAGGTACTTGAACGTCACCCCCGTCGCCTTCGACACCTCCTCGGCGACGCCGTCGATGGCGCTCTTCAGGATGTCGAGCTCCTTGCGGGTGGCGATCAGGGGGATCATCACCTCCGGCTCCACCGTGTCGCCCGTCTCGCGGCTGACCTCGACCGCGGCCTCGAAAATCGCGCGCGCCTGCATCTCGTAGATCTCCGGATAGGAGATGCCGAGCCGGCAGCCGCGATGGCCGAGCATCGGGTTCGACTCGCGCAGCGCGTGCGAACGCCGGCGCACCGTCTCGACGTCGGCGCCGATCGCCTTGGCGACCTCTGCCAGGTCCTTGTCGCTGTGCGGAAGGAACTCGTGCAGCGGCGGGTCGAGCAGCCTGATCGTGACGGGCTGGCCGCGCATGATCTTGAACAGCTCGACGAAGTCCGCGCGCTGCATCGGCAGGATCTTCGCCAATGCCGTCCGCCTGCCCTTCTCGCTGTCGGCGACGATCATCTCGCGCATGGCGACGATGCGGCCTTCGTCGAAGAACATGTGCTCGGTGCGGCAGAGCCCGATCCCCTCGGCGCCGAACCTGCGGGCCGTGGCGGCGTCGAGCGGGGTCTCGGCGTTCGCCCGGACGCCCAGCCTGCGCACGCCGTCGGCCCAGCCCATCAGCGTGGCGAAGTCGCCCGAGAGCTCGGGCTGCACCGTCGGCACCGTGCCCAGCATCACCTCGCCCTTCGAGCCGTCGATGGTGATCGTCTCGCCGCGCTTCACCGTGACGCCGCCGGCCGTGAGGAAGCCGCCCTTCTCGTCCACGCGGATCTCGCCTGAACCGGACACGCAGGGTCGCCCCATCCCGCGGGCGACGACGGCGGCGTGGCTGGTCATGCCGCCGCGCGTCGTCAGGATGCCCTTGGCGGCATGCATGCCATGGATGTCCTCGGGGCTCGTCTCGTTGCGCACCAGGATCACGGCCTGGCCCTTCTCGGCGAGCGACTCCGCCTCGTCGGCCGAGAACGCGACGATGCCCGACGCGGCGCCGGGCGAGGCCGGCAGCCCGCGCGCGATCACCTGCTTCTTCGCCTTCGGGTCGAGGGTGGGATGCAGCAGCTGGTCGAGCGCCGCGGGATCGATGCGCAGGACCGCCTCGTCCTGCGTGATCAATCCCTCGCGCGCCATATCGACCGCGATCTTCAGGGCAGCAGCCGTCGTGCGCTTGCCCGTGCGCGTCTGCAGCATGTAGAGCTTGCCGCGCTGCACGGTGAACTCGATGTCCTCCATCTCGCGGTAGTGCTTCTCGAGCACGAGGCGGACGCGCGCCAGCTCGGCGTAGACCGCCGGCATGCTCTCTTCCATCGACGGCAACGTGCTGCCGCTGCGCTTGCGCCCGGCGATGGTGATCGACTGCGGCGTCCGGATGCCGGCGACGACGTCCTCTCCCTGCGCATTGATGAGGTACTCGCCGTAGAACGCGTTCTCGCCGGTCGATGGGTCGCGCGTGAAGGCGACGCCGGTGGCGCAGTCCTCGCCCATGTTGCCGAACACCATGGCTTGCACCGTGACGGCCGTGCCCCAGGCCTCCGGGATGTCGTGCAGGCGGCGATAGGTGATGGCGCGCTGGTTCATCCAGCTCTTGAACACGGCGCCCACGGCGCCCCAGAGCTGCTCCGCCGGGTCCTGCGGGAACGGCCGGCCGAGCTCCTCCTCGACCTTTTCCTTGTAGGCCGCGACCACCCACTTCCAGTCCTCGGCGCCGAGCTCAGTGTCGCCCTCGACGCCCTTGTCGGCCTTGCGGTGCTCCAGCACGTCCTCGAACACGCCATGCTCCATCCCGAGCACGACGTCGGCGTACATCTGGATGAAGCGGCGATAGCTGTCATAGGCGAAGCGGGCGTCGCCGCCCTTGGCAGCGAGACCTTCGACGGTCAGGTCGTTGAGGCCGAGGTTGAGGACCGTGTCCATCATGCCCGGCATCGACACGCGCGCGCCCGAGCGCACGGACACGAGCAGCGGATTGCGGGGATCGCCGAACTTGGCGCCGACGATCGCCTCGATATGGGCAACGCCCGCCATGACCTGGGCCGCGAGCTCGGCCGGATAGGTATTGCCGCTGGCGTAGTAGTGCGTGCAGACCTCGGTGGTCACCGTGAAGCCCGGCGGCACCGGCAGCCCGATGTTGCTCATCTCCGCCAGGTTGGCGCCCTTGCCGCCGAGCAGGTTCTTCAGGCCCGAGCCGCCCTCGGACTTGTCGCCGCCGAAGACGTAGACCCATTGGGTCGCGCCTCGAGCCTTGGATGTGCCCTTTGCCGCCTTGGTCGCCGCCATAGCCGATGCTCCGAACGTCGCGCTTCCGCCTACTGCCATGATCGGACCTTCCGATCCGGCATCCCCGCTTCCGCCGCCAGGTGGACGAGGGGAAGACCCGTTCCGCCCAACGACGCCACCTCCGTTTCAAGAGCCGTGCCGTCCTAGCCCTCGATCGCCCCGAAATCCGCGACGGCACCCACCGTCGCGCGGATCGCCGCCAGAAGGCGCAGCCGATTCCTGCGGAGCTCCGCATCCTCCGCGTTCACCGTCACCTTGTCGAAGAACGCGTCCACTGGACGCCGCAGGGCCGCGAGCGCTGCCATAGCCGCGCCGAAGCTCTCGCTTTCCAGCGCCGCCGATGCGGCCTGCGACGCAATCTGCAATGCCGCCGCCAGGTCGCGCTCCTCGCCCTGCAGCAGCTTCGCGGCCGAAGGCGGCTCGGCATAGCTGCGGCCGTCCTTCTTTTCCTCGATCTTGAGGATGTTGGCCGCGCGTCGATACGCCACCAGCAAGTTCGCGCCGTCGTCGGTGCGCAGGAATTGCTGAAGCGCGTCGACTCGCGCCAGGAGGCGGACGGCGTCGTCCTCGATTCCGCCGTCGGGCTTGGGCACGGCGAAGACGGCGGCGATGAGATCGTGGCGCACGCCTTTCTCGCGCAAGCCGACCTTCAGCCGGTCCGCGAAATAGTCCCGCAGGAACTCGTCGGCGAAGCCCGAGAGCGCCCGCTCCTGATCCGCAGCGATCGCCGCAAGGCCTTCCTTCACCGCCGCGGAGGCGCCTTGAGAGAGGTGGCAGCGCAGGGCTTGGATCAGCGCGTCGCGCAAGGGAATGCGCAGGCCATTCTCGACCAGCAACCTGATGATGCCCAGCGTCGCGCGGCGCAGCGCGAACGGGTCCTTCGATCCCGTCGGCCTCTCGCCGATCGCGAAGAAGCCGACGAGCGTGTCGAGCTTGTCGGCGAGCGCCACGGCGACGCTGACCGGGGCCCGCGGGCAGGCGTCCCCGGGCCCGAGCGGACGGTAGTGGTCGGCGATCGCCTCGGCCACGGCCGTTCTCACGCCCTGACCGACCGCGTAGTAGCGGCCCATGATCCCCTGCAGCTCGGGGAACTCTCCGACCATGCCGGTCGCCAGGTCCGCCTTGCAAAGATGAGCGGCGTCTCTGGCCAGGGCGGGGTCGCAGTCGGGGATGCGCGCGGCGATCCATGCCGCCAGCTCCTCGATGCGCTCGACCTTCTGGCGCATGGTCCCGAGCTTGGCGTGGAACACCATGCCGCCGAGGGAGGGCAATCGGTCGGCCAGCGGCGTTTCGCGGTCGGTCTCCCAGAAGAACTTCGCGTCGGACAGGCGCGCGCGCAGGACTCGCTCGTTGCCCGCGACGATCGTCTTGCCCGCGTCGGCCGTCTCCATGTTGGCGACCAGCAGGAAGCGCGGCGCCAGGCGGCCGTCGGGACGCAGCAGCGCGAAGTACTTCTGGTGCGCGCGCATCGACGTCGCGAGCACCTCCGGCGGCACGTCCATGAACGACTCGTCGATGCGCCCGACGAGCGGCACCGGCCACTCGACCAGGCCGGCCACCTCCTCGAGCAGCCCCTCGTCCTCCTTGACGACGAGTCCCTCTGCCTCCGCGAGAACGCGTCCGCGCTCCTTGATCAGGAGCATGCGGTCGACAGCGTTCAGCATCACTTTGCGCGCGCGCAGCTTCTGGCGGTAGTCGGCGAAGCTCGCCACCGCCACGGCGCCGGGCACGAGGAAGCGATGGCCCTCGGTCTCGCTCCCCGACCGGATCAAGACGCCGCCGAAGTCGAGGCTGAGGTCGAGCGGCTTGCCGCCGAACAGGCAGAGCACGCGGCGCAGCGGGCGGACCCAGCTGCGCTTGGAGCGCCCCCAGCGCATCGATTTCGGCCAAGGGAAGTTGGCGACGACCTCCGGGATGACCTGGCGCAGGATGTCAGCCGTCGGGCCGCCCGGCTTCGCCACGACGAGGTACCAGAACTCGGCCTTGCCGACCGTCCGCTTCTCGCAGCGGTCGAGCGACGTCAGGCCATTTGCGCGCAAGAAGCCCTGGATCGCCTGGTCCGGCGCGCCGACGCGCGGGCCCTTGCGCTCCTCGGTCACGTCGGGCTGCTGCTGCGACAGCCCCTTGACCAGCAGGGTCAGGCGACGCGGCGTCGCGAAAGCCCGTGAATCCGCGGTGGCGACGCCGAGCGCGCCGAGCCTGTCCGAGACCAAGCGCTTCAGGTCCTCCGCCGCGCGCTTCTGCATGCGCGCCGGGATCTCCTCCGACAGGAGCTCGAGCAGGAGCTCGGCCATGGCTCAGCCCTTCCCGGCTTGGGTGGCGAGCCAGGCCTCCGCGCACGCTTTCGCGAGCGCGCGCACGCGCCCAATGTAGGCAGCGCGCTCCTGCACGCCGATGGCGCCGCGGGCGTCGAGCAGGTTGAACTGATGCGAAGCCTTCATGCACTGGTCGTAGGCCGGGAGCGGGAGAGGCCTCGGGCCCTTGAGCAGCGCCATGCACTCCGACTCCGCGTCCTTGAAGCGCTGCAGGACCACCGCCGTGTCCGCCCGCTCGAAATTGAAGATCGAGAACTCGATCTCCGACTGCTTGAAGACATCGCCATAGGCGACCGCGCCCTCGCCGTCGATGCCGTTCCAGTCGAGGTCGTAAACGTTCTCCACGCCTTGGACATACATCGCCAGGCGCTCGAGCCCGTAGGTCAGCTCGACCGAGACCGGGTCGACCTCGATGCCGCCGACCTGCTGGAAATAGGTGAACTGGGTCACTTCCATGCCGTCGCACCAGACCTCCCAGCCGAGGCCCCAGGCGCCGAGCGTCGGGCTCTCCCAGTCGTCCTCGACGAAACGGATGTCGTGCTGCAGCGGATCGATGCCGAGCGCGCGCAGGGATCCGAGGTAGAGTTCCTGGATGTCCGGCGGCGACGGCTTCATCAGCACTTGGAACTGGTAGTAGTGCTGCAGCCGGTTCGGGTTCTCGCCGTAGCGGCCGTCCTTCGGCCGGCGCGATGGCTGCACATACGCGCAGTTCCATGTCGCCGGTCCGAGCGAGCGCAGGGTGGTCGCCGGATGGAACGTGCCGGCGCCGACCTCCATGTCGTAGGGCTGCAGGATGACGCAGCCTTTCGACGCCCAATAGGCCTGGAGTGTGAGGATCAGCGCCTGGAAGCAGGTCGTTCGCGCCGTCCTGGCGCCGGTCTCGGCGGCAGCAGCCATGGGCATGTCTCGCGCTCGGCCCCAGAGGCTCGGCCGGGGTGGCGGGCCCGGCTGGGGTGGCGGACCCTAGCGGTGCTGCAATGCGGAATCAAGGCAGCCGCCGGGCCTTCTGCCACCCGACCTGCCTAGGAGGAAAAGACCAGCTCCACCGTCCCCAATCCCTCGATCTCGCCCTTGACGGCGCACGGCTTGTCGACGAAGCGCAAGCCGGTGAGGGCGCCTGTCGTGACGATGGTGCCGGCCTCGATGCGATGGCGCCGCGGCCCGAGCACCCCGGGCAGCCACGTCAAGGGCCGCACCGGATCGCCCGCCGTGTTGCCGCCGACGGTCTCGACCAGAGGCTTGCCGTCGACCGACAGCTTTGCCTTGAGGGCGTCGAGCTTGAGGCTTCTCCAGTCCTTGAGCGGCGGCCCGACGACCAGGGCGCCGTTGCTCTGGTTGTCGGCAAGCTGCGCCAGGCGGTCCATCTTCTGGAAGTCCTTGTAGCGGCTGTCGACGATCTCGATCGCCGGCATGACGGCATCGATCGCGTCAAGGACCTCCTCGCGCGC
>JAEULF010000469.1 GCA_016793965.1 Alphaproteobacteria bacterium
CAAGGAACCGCTGGCCAGACGCCCGCCGGGCAACAAGCGCCCCGGCCGCAAGCCCAGGCAGAAGAGCCGAAGCGCAAGGGCATGCTCGGCCGGGCGATGGACTGGCTGTTCTGACGCCGCCCGCCGCGCGGTGCGGCCAGCGACGGGTCCCCTGCCGCGCCCATCTGCCGCGCCCCAACTGGCCCTGCGGCCCCGAATCGGCGATGCTCGGGCGATCGTTCCGCCCGGGTGACGGATGCTGCTGAGCCTTGCCATTCGCGATGTTGTCCTGATCGATCGCCTGGACATCGCCTTCAGGCCGGGCCTCTGCGTGCTGACCGGCGAGACCGGGGCCGGCAAGTCCATCCTCCTCGATTCCCTTGGCCTGGCGCTCGGCGCCCGCAGCGAGAGCGGCCTGGTCCGCGCCGGCGCCGAGCGCGCGACGGTCACGGCAACCTTCGAGATGCCGGCCGACCACCCGGCCCATGCGCTGCTCGCCGCGCACGACCTCGCCGACGCCGTGGCGCCCGGCGAGCCGCTCATGCTGCGCCGCCAGCTCGGCGCCGACGGCCGCAGCCGCGCCTTCCTCAACGACGGCGCGGTCAGCGTCGGCCTGCTGCGCAGCCTCGGCGCATTGCTCTGCGAAGTCCAAGCGCAGTTCGAGCAGCACGGGTTGCTCGATCCGGCGACGCACCGCGGCCTGCTCGACGCCCATGCCGGCCTGGGCGGCCAGGCGGCCGCCGTGCGCGACGCCTGGCGCGCCTGGCGCGACGCCGAGCGCGCCGCCGCCGAGGCCGAGGAAGTGGCGGCCAAGGCGGCGACCGACGAGGCCTATCTGCGCCACGCCGTGGAGGAGATAGACAAGCTGGCGCCGCGCGCGGGCGAGGAGACGCTTCTCGCCGAGGAGCGCCAGCGCCGGCAGCAGGACGAGAAGCTGCTGGAGGCGCTGCATGCCGCCGCCGAGATCCTCAGCGGCGGCAGCAACGATCGGGCCGGCCGCGGCGCCGCGTCCGACCGCCTGAGCCAGGCCGCGTCGCAGCTTCACCGGATCGCCGATCGGGTCGGCGGCCGCGCCGATCCGATCCTCGCCGCCCTCGACCGTGCCGCAAGCGAGCTCGGCGAGGCCGAGCGCCTGCTTGCCGGACTCGTCCGCGCCATCGACCCCGACCCCAAGCGCCTGGACGCCGTCGAGGAGCGGCTGTTCGCGCTGCGCGCCCTGGCGCGCAAGCACCAGTCGACCGTCGACGGGTTGGCGGCGTTGCGCGACCGCATGGCGGCGCAGCTCGCGGCCATCGACGATTCCACCGGTACCCGCGCGCGCCTGCGCAAGGCTGCCGCCGAGACGCGCAAGGCCTATCTCGTCGTGGCCGCCGCGCTCTCGTCCGCGCGGACCGCTGCGGCGTCCGCGCTCGACAAGGCGGTGGCCGCCGAGCTGGCGCCCTTGAAGCTCGAGAAGGCGCGATTCCGCACGCGGATCGAGCCCCTGCCCGAGGATGGTTGGGGCGAAGCGGGCACGGACCGCGTCGGCTTCGCGGTCTCGACCAACCCGGGCGCGCCCGAGGGCCCGCTCGACAAGATCGCCTCGGGCGGCGAGTTGTCGCGCTTCCTGCTCGCCCTCAAGGTCGTCACCGCCCAGGCCGCGCCGATCGGCACGTTGGTCTTCGACGAGGTCGATTCCGGCATCGGCGGCGCCACGGCCGACGCGGTCGGCGCCCGGCTGGCGCGGTTGGCCGCGTCCGTCCAGGTTCTCGTGGTCACGCACAGCCCGCAGGTCGCGGCACGCGGCAGCCAGCATCTCAGGGTTGCCAAGGCGGTGCAGGCGGGGCAGACGCGTACCGTGATAGAGACGCTCGACGACGAGGCGCGCCGAGAAGAGGTCGCGCGCATGCTCGCCGGCGCGGTGGTGACCGCGGAGGCGCGCGCCGCCGCCGACCGGCTGCTCGCGGACGGGAAGGCAGCGGACCAGGCGCCCTCCAAGCCGGCCAGACGCGCCAAAGGTTGAACGCTCCGCCGCGCCGGAGCCCCAGCGGAGCCGACCATGCCTCCTGCGCGCCGCGAGCTGGCGATCGGCCTCAGCTGCGCCGTCGGCATCGTCTGCATCTGGACGACGTTCCTCTTGACCACGCGGTTCAGCGCCAAGGGCGCCTTCTCGGCCTGGGACCTGATGGCTCTGCGCTTCGGCATCTCCGGGCTGCTGATGCTGCCCTTGGTGCTGCGCCGCGGCCTGGCCGGCCTGTCGCCTTGGCAGGCGCTTGTACTGATGGCGACTGCCGGCCCGGTGTTCTCTCTCTCAGCGTTCAGCGCGCTGGCTCTCGCGCCGGCGGCGCATGCCGGCGTCCTCATGCCGGGTACGCTGCCTCTGTGGACCGCCATCTTGACGGCCGTCGTCATGCACCAATCCCTGTCGCGCCGGCAGTCGATCAGCCTGGCGCTGGTCCTCGCCGGCGTCGCCATGATCGGCTGGGAGAGCATCGCGGGCGAGGCTGCCGCCGCTGCGTCGCCGCTGCAATGGCTCGGCGACGTCCTCTTCATGACCGCGTCCTTCAGCTGGGCCATCTACACCGTGCTGGCGCGGCGCTGGGGCGTCCGCCCGCTCGACGCCGCTGCTGTCGTCTGCGTGACCGCGGGGGCCGCCTACATGCCGGTCTACCTGCTGGCGCTGCCGATCACGCTGCACCTGGCGCCGGCGTGGGAGATCGCCGTCCAGGCGGTGCTGCAGGGCGTCATCAGCACGATCGGCACGTTGCTGCTGTTCACCCGCGCGGCGCAGGCGCTGGGCGCGCCGACCCTCACCCTGGTGACCTCGATCGTCCCGGCCTTCGTGGCGCTCCTGGCCGTGCCGCTGCTCGGCGAGCCGCTGACCCTCGCCGCCGGCCTCGGCGTCGCCCTGGTCGTGCTCGGCATCGCCGCGACCGTCGGCGGCCTGCGGGCGCTCCCCGCCGGGCGCTAAGGCCAACGCCGCGACTACATGGAGCATTTACATCGCGCGGCTCTTCTCGTCATATGCCGCGATGAACGACGGGGACAACAACCGTCGCTGGACAGGGACGAGACGGGTCGAGATGGCGGACGACCACATCCTCACGACCGATGGCCTGACCAAGGAGTTCGCCGGCTTCGTCGCCGTCAGGAACGTCGCGCTGCGCGTCCGGCGCCACAGCATCCACGCGCTGATCGGGCCGAACGGCGCGGGCAAGACGACGTGCTTCAACCTGCTGACCAAGTTCCTGCGCCCGACGCGCGGGCGCATCCTCTACAACGGCCGCGACATCACGGCAGAGCGCTCGGCAGACATCGCGCGCCTGGGCATGGTCCGCTCCTTCCAGATCTCCGCCGTCTTCCCGCACCTGACGCTGCTGGAGAACGTGCGCATCGCGCTGCAGCGTACCCTTGGCACGTCCTTCCACTTCTGGCGCTCCGAGCGCAGCCTCGACGCGCTCAACGCCCGGGCCGAGGAGCTGCTCGATTCCGTCGGCCTGGCGCAGTACCGCGACCTGGCCGCCGTCGAGCTGCCCTATGGCCGCAAGCGGGCGCTGGAGATCGCCACCACGCTCGCCCTCGACCCGGAGATGATGCTGCTCGACGAGCCGATGGCCGGCATGGGGCACGAGGACATCGACAAGATCTCCGAGCTGATCCGGAAAGTGGCAGCGCGGCGGACGGTCCTGATGGTCGAGCACAACCTCAGCGTCGTGGCGAAGCTCTCGGACATCATCACGGTGATGCGGCGCGGCGAGATCCTGGCCGAGGGAACCTATGACACGGTGTCGCGCAACCCCGAGGTGATCGAGGCCTACATGGGGACCGGCCATGGCTGACCGGGCCTCCGACGCGGAGCTGGAGGTCGCCGGCCTGCACGGCCATTACGGCGAGTCCCATGTGCTGCACGGCATGGCGTTCGAGGTGCGCAAGGGCGAGGTCGTCACGCTGCTGGGGCGCAACGGCGCCGGGAAGACGACGACCCTCAAGGCCGTCATGGGCATCCTGCGCTCGCGCAGCGGCTCCGTGCGGTTCCGCGGCGCGGAGCTGATCGCCGAGCCGTCGAACCGCATCGCGCGCATGGGCATCGCCTTCTGCCCGGAGGAGCGCGGCATCTTCGCCAGCCTGAACGTCTACGAGAACCTCATGCTGCCGCCTGAGGTGAAGCCCGGCGGCCTTCCGCTCGACGAGATCTACAAGCTCTTCCCCAACCTGAAGGAGCGGCTGGGCAGCCAGGGGACCAAGCTCTCGGGCGGCGAGCAGCAGATGCTGGCGATCGGCCGCATCCTGCGCACGGGCGCCACGCTCCTGCTGCTCGACGAGCCGACAGAGGGGCTGGCGCCGGTCATCGTGCAGCAGATCGGCGCGACGATCCGGCTGCTCAAGGAGCGCGGCTTCACCGTGCTGCTGGTCGAGCAGAACTTCCGCTTCGCCAGCACGGTCGCCGACCGCCACTATGTCGTCGAGCACGGCCGGGTGGTGGACATGATCCCCAATGCCGCGGTCGGCGAGAACGTGGCGAAGATCGAGGCGTATCTCGGCGTGTGAACGGCCCGTCGAAGGGCCAGCAATGAGGAGAGAGGACATGCGAACCAGGATGATGCTCCTGTCGGCCGCGGCGATGCTCGCCGCGGGCGGCGCGCAAGCGCAGATGTCGGACGGCGTCGTCAAGATCGGCGTGCTGAACGACCAGTCCGGCCTCTATGCCGACCTGACCGGCCAGGGCTCGGTCTGGTCGGCCAGGAAGGCGATCGAGGACTTCGGCGCCGCCGCCAAGGGCCTCAAGGTCGAGGTCGTGTTCGCCGACCACCAGAACAAGCCGGACGTCGGCTCGAACGTCGTGCGCCAGTGGTACGACGTCGATAAGGTCGACGTGGTCGTCGACGTGCCGACCTCCTCGGTGGCGCTCGCCGTCAACCAGATCACCAAGGAGAAGAACAAGGTGTTCCTGGTCTCCGGCGCCGCGACCGCCGATCTGACCGGCAAGGCCTGCTCGCCCAACACCGTGCACTGGACCTACGACACCTGGGCGCTCGCCAACGGCACGGCCAACGCGGTGGTCAAGACCGGCGGCGACTCCTGGTTCTTCCTGACCGCCGACTACGCCTTCGGCCATGCGCTGGAGCGCGACACCGAGGCGGTCGTGCTGGCGCGCGGCGGCAAGGTGCTGGGCAAGGTCCGTCATCCGTTCCCCGGAACCGACTTCTCGTCCTTCCTGCTGCAGGCGCAGGGATCGAAGGCGAAGGTGATCGGGCTGGCCAACGCCGGCGGCGACACCATCAACTCGATCAAGCAGGCCGGCGAGTTCGGCATCACCGCGGGCGGCCAGTCGATCGCGTCGCTGCTGCTGTTCATCACCGACGTCCACGCGCTCGGGCTCAAGACGGCACAGGGCCTGGTGTTCACGGAGTCGTGGTACTGGGACTTGAACGACGCCAACCGCGCCTTCGCCAAGGAGTTCGCGCCTGCGAACAAGGGCAACCACCCGACCATGATCCACGCCGGCGTCTACGCCGCGGTCACGCACTACCTGAAGGCCGTCACGGCGCTCAAATCCGATGCCGACGGCGCAGCGGTGGTCAAGCAGATGAAGGCGCTGCCGACCGAGGACAAGCTGTTCGGCAAGGGCACGGTCCGCGCCGACGGCCGCAAGGTGCACGACATGTACCTGTTCGAGGTCAAGAAGCCCGCGGAGTCGAAGGGCCCGTGGGACTACTACAAGCTGCGCGCCACCATCCCGGCGGCGGAAGCCTTCCGTCCGCTCAAGGACGGCGGCTGCTCGCTCGTCAACTGACGACGGCGGCGAGGCCCGGGCCGGCAATGCCGGCTTGGGCCTCGCCCCTGATCCGCAGGTCGCGATGTTCGAGCTCCTCGGCGTTCCGCCCCAAGCCCTGTTCGGCCAGCTCCTGCTCGGCCTGATCAACGGCGCGTTCTACGCCATGATGAGCCTGGGGCTCGCCGTCATCTTCGGCCTGCTCAACGTCATCAACTTCACGCATGGCGCGCAGTACATGATGGGCGCCTTCTGCGCCTGGATGCTGCTCGAATGGGCGGGCATACCGTACTGGGGCGCGCTGGTCCTGGCGCCGGTCATCGTCGGCCTGACCGGCATCGTGCTGGAGCGGCTCTTCCTGCGCCGGCTCTACCATCTCGACCATCTCTACGGGCTGCTGCTGACCTTCGGCCTGTCGCTGATCGTCGAGGGACTGTTCCGCCGCGAGTTCGGCTCGTCCGGCCTGCCCTACGGCAACCCGATGCCGGGCGGCACGAACCTGGGATTCATGTTCCTGCCGCACTACCGCGCCTGGATCATCGTCTTCTCGCTCGCGATCTGCCTGGCGACCTGGTTCGTGATCGAGCGCACCAAGCTGGGATCCTACCTGCGCGCGGCCACCGAGCGGCCGGAGCTGGTGCAGGCCTTCGGCATCAACGTGCCGCGCATGATCACGCTGACCTACGGCTTCGGCGTCGGCCTCGCCGCGCTGGCGGGCGTGCTCGCCGCGCCGGCCTACAACGTCAGCCCGGTGATGGGCTCGAACCTGATCATCGTGGTGTTCGCCGTGGTCGTGATCGGCGGCATGGGCTCGATCATGGGCTCGATCGTCACGGGCTTCGCGCTCGGCATCGTCGAGGGCCTGACCAAGGTATTCTACCCGGAGGCGTCCAGCACCGTGATCTTCATCGTCATGGCCATCGTCCTGCTGCTGCGGCCGGCCGGCCTGTTCGGCACGCAGCGCTGAAGGAGCGGCAATGACCTGGAACCGCGACATGCTGGCCTTCCTCGCGTTCCTGGCGCTTGCCATCGCCGCGCCGGCAGCCGTCTATCCCGTGTTCCTGATGAAGGTGCTGTGCTTCGCGCTCTTCGCCTGCGCCTTCAACCTGCTGGTCGGCTATGTCGGGCTGCTGTCTTTCGGCCACGCGATGTTCTTCGGCGGGGCGGCCTACATCAGCGGCCATGTCGTCAAGGTCTGGGGCTGGCCGACCGAGCTGGGCATCCTGGCCGGCACGGCCTGCGCGGCGCTGCTCGGCCTGGTCACGGGCGCCATCGCCATCCGCCGCCAGGGCATCTACTTCGCCATGGTGACGCTGGCGCTGGCGCAGATGGTGTTCTTCTTCTGCCTGCAGGCGAATTTCACCGGCGGCGAGGACGGCATCCAGGCGATCCCGCGGCGGCCGCTGCTGGGGCTCCTGGACATCAAGAATGACCTGACCTTCTACTACGTCGTGCTCGCCGTCTTCTGCGCCGGCTTCCTCGTCATCTACCGCACCATCCACTCGCCCTTCGGCCAGGTGCTCAAGGCGATACGCGAGAACGAACCGCGCGCCGTGTCGCTGGGCTACCGCGTCGACCAGTACAAGCTGCTCGCTTTCGTGCTCTCGGCGGCGCTCGCCGGCACGGCCGGCGCCACCAAGGCGATCGTCTTCCAGCTCGCCTCGCTGACCGACGTGCAATGGCAGATGTCGGGAGAGGTCGTGCTGATGACGCTGGTCGGCGGCATGGGCACGGTGTTCGGCCCGATCGTCGGCGCGGGCGTCATCATCACCATGCAGAACTACCTCGCCGGCTTCGGCGAGTGGGTGCTTGTCATCCAGGGCCTGATCTTCGTCGTGGTCGTGCTGGCGTTCCGGCGCGGCGTCGTCGGGGAGCTGATGGCCTGGTGGCGCCGGCGCGCCGGGGGCTGAGCCCGCGCCGTGGCAAGGAAGCGCGCGGGCGCGAAGGGACCGGCTGCCAAGGGATCTCCTGCCGACGCCGATCCCGGCCAGCAGCCGCATGCCGGCACGTCGCCTGACGCGATGGACGCTGCGCAGGCGGAGGAGGCGCTCGATTGGCTGGCGCACGCCGTCGCCTTCCACGACCGGCGCTACTATCAGGACGACGCGCCGCGCATAGCCGACGCCGAGTACGACGCGCTGCGCCGGCGCAACGCGGAGATCGAGCGGCGGTTCCCGCTGCTGGTCCGCCCGGACAGCCCGTCGCGCCGCGTCGGCGCCGCCGCGGCGACCGGCTTCGCCAAGGTGCGGCATGCCGTGCCGATGCTCTCCCTCGACAACGCCTTCAGCGAGGAGGACGCGCGCGACTTCGTCGCGAGCGTCCGCCGCTTCCTGAAGCTGTCGGACGAGGCGCCGCTCGCCTTCGTCGCCGAGCCGAAGATCGACGGGCTGTCGATCAGCCTGCGCTACGAGGACGGGCAGTTCGTCCGCGGCGCCACGCGCGGCGACGGGGCGGAGGGCGAGGACGTCACGGCCAACCTGCGCACGGTCGGCGAGATCCCGCCCAGCCTGCCGGCGGGCGTCCCGTCCGTGCTGGAGGTGCGCGGCGAGATCTACATGCGCCGCGCCGACTTCGCCGCCATGAACGCCGCGCAGGAGGCGAAGGGCGAGAAGGTCTTCGCCAACCCGCGCAACGCCGCCGCCGGCTCGCTGCGCCAGCTCGACCCGCGCATCACCGCCGGGCGACCGCTCCGCCTCTTCGCCTATGCGCTCGGCGAGGCCGCTGCACCCGTCGCTGACAGCCATTGGGGCGTGCTGCAGCAGCTCGCGCGCTGGCGCTTCCCGACCAACCCGGAGTCCCGGCGCTGCGAGAGCGTCGACGCCCTGCTCGATGCCTATCGCGACCTCGGCGCGCGGCGCGACGCGCTGCCGTACGAGATCGACGGCATCGTCTACAAGGTGGACGACCACGAGCTGCAGCGGCGGCTCGGCTTCGTCAGCCGGGCGCCGCGCTGGGCCGTCGCGCACAAGTACCCGGCGCAGCAGGTGACGACGGAGCTGCGCGCCATCTCGATCCAGGTCGGTCGCACGGGCGCGCTGACGCCCGTGGCCGAGCTGGAACCCGTCACCGTGGCCGGAGTCGTCGTGTCGCGGGCGACGCTGCACAACGAGGACGAGATCCGCCGCAAGGACGTGCGGGCTGGCGACAGGGTGGTCGTCCAGCGCGCCGGCGACGTCATCCCGCAGGTGGTCGAAGCTGTCGACAGGGACCGGCCTGGCCGCGGCCCGGCCTTCGTCTTCCCGGAGGCCTGCCCGGCCTGCGGCAGCGCTGCCGTGCGCCCGGAGGGCGAGGCGATCCGGCGCTGCACCGGCGGGCTCGCCTGCCCCGCCCAGGCGGTCGAGCGCTTGCGCCACTTCGCGCAGCGGACGGCCGCCGACATCGAAGGACTGGGCGAGGAGCGCGTGCAGGCCTTCTTCGATGAAGGCCGCGTCAGGACACCGTCGGATCTGTTCACGCTCGCCGCGCGCGACGGCAAGGAATTCCCGCCGCTCGCTGAGAAGGACGGCTGGGGGCCGACCTCCGCAGCCAAGCTGTTCGCCGCGATCGACGCGCGGCGCACGCTGCCGCTCGACCGCTTCCTCTTCGCGCTCGGCATCCGCCAGGTGGGCGAGGCGACGGCCAAGCTGCTGGCGCGCCACTACGGCGCGATCGCCGCGCTGCGCGATGCCATGGCGAAGGCGACCGACCCGGAGAGCGACGCCTATCGCGACCTCGTGGCGATCGACCAGATCGGCGACAAGGTGGCAGCCGACCTGATCGCCTTCTTCGCCCAACCGGTCAACGCCGCGGAGATCGAGGCGCTGCTGCGGCACGTCGTGGTGACGGAGGTCGCGGCACCGGTCGCAGCCGCGGGCTCGCCCGTTGCCGGCAAGACCGTGGTCTTCACCGGCACGATGGAGCGCATGGGCCGCGCCGAGGCCAAGGCGCGCGCCGAGGCGCTCGGCGCCAAGGTGGCCGGCGACGTCTCCAAGAAGACGGACTATGTCGTCGTCGGAGCCGACGCCGGATCGAAAGCGACGAAGGCGGCGGCACTGGGCCTGAAGACGCTGACGGAGGCGGAGTGGCTGGCGCTGATCGGCGAGGGGTGAGCGCGGGCGGCGCAAGGGCCCCGCACCGACCCTCCCCATGCTGCGCACGGGGAGGGTGAAGAAGCGCGGAGCTTCCCCCTCCCCGTCGCGATTGCGATGGGGAGGGCCGGGGTGGGGCCCCTGCGCTGCCCGTACCGCCCCCTCAGATGTCGGCGACCGGCGGCGCTGGCAGCGCGCCGGCGTTCCACCGGCGCACCAGCGCCGCAAGGTCATCGGCATCGACCGGCCGGCTGATCAGGAAGCCCTGCAGCTCGTGGCAGCGGATGTGGCGCAGGATGTCCGCCTGCTCGATCGTCTCGACGCCCTCGGCGACGACGCGGAAGCCCAGCACCTCGGCAAGCTCGGTGACGGCCTCGACGATCCGCCGGTCGGTCGGGCTGCCGCCGAGGCCGCGGATGAAGGAGCGGTCGATCTTGATCGCGTCGATGGGGAGGCTCTTCAGCCTTCCGAGCGAGGAGTAGCCGGTGCCGAAATCGTCGATCGAGAGCTTGACGCCGAGGCCCTTGAGCGCCCGCAGCGTGGCGACGGCGCGCTCCATGTCCACCGACATGGCGCTCTCGGTCAGCTCGAGCTCGAGGCAGGCAGGAGCGATGCCCACGTCGCGCATCACCGCCTCGATCGTCCTGACCAGGCCGACGTCCAGGAACTGCCGCGGCGACAGGTTGACGGAGATGCCCGCCAGCGCCAGGCCGTCCGCCTGCCAGCGCAGGAACTGGGCGCAGGCGCGGCGCAGGGTCGATTCGCCGATCACCGCGATCAGCCCGCACTCCTCGGCGAGCGCGATGAAGTCGCCGGGCATCACCAGGCCGCGCTCGGGGTGGCGCCAGCGGATCAGCGCCTCGGCGCCGAGGACGCGGCCGGTGCGCGTCTCGACGCGCGGCTGGTAGTGCAGCAGCAGCTCGTCGCGCTCGATCGCGCGGCGCAGCTCGTTCTCCGTGCGCAGCCGCTGCGCGAGCCGCGGCAGCATGCTGTGCTCGAAGGAGACGAAGCGCCGGCTGTTGTCCTTCTTCGCCACGTACATGGCGACGTCGGCGTTGCGGATCAGCTCGTCGGCCGTCTCGCCGTCCTGCGGGTAGAAGGCGACGCCCACCGCGAACTGGCAGAAGATCTCCTGCCCGGCGACGCGGAAGGGCTGCGCGAAATCGAGCAGGATCTTCTCGGCCAGCCGGTGGCCGCCCTGGCGGTCGGCGACATCGGGCGCCACGACGACGAACTCGTCGCCGCCGAGCCGGCCGACCACGTCGGACTGGCGCGTGCACGCGCGCAGGCGCGCCGCGACCAGCTTGAGCAGCTCGTCGCCCGCCTGGTGGCCGAGCCCGTCATTGACTTGCTTGAAGCCGTTGAGGTCGAGGAAGAGCACCGTCAGGCTGGCGCGCTGGCGCGCCGCGCGCAGCATCGCCTGCTGCAGGCGCTCGGCGATCAGCCGCCGGTTCGGCAGCTGCGTCAGCATGTCGAAGTTGGCGGTGTGCCAGAGGTTCTGCTCGTGCATCCGGCGCTGGCTGATGTCGGCGCAGGTGACGACGAAATGGCTGGGCGGCCGCGCGTCCTCGCGCACGGCGCAGATCGAGAGCGCGGCGAGGAACGGGTCGCCTTGCGCGCGCCGGCACGTCGCCTCGCCGCTCCACAGGCCGCGCACCTCCGCCGCGTTCCAGGCCTGGTCGAGGATGCCCGGCCCGTCCTTGTCCGGCGCCAGGATGTCGAGCGCGCGGCCGACGATCTCGGCCGCCGGGGCGCCGACCAGCGCGACATAGGCCGGGTTGACCGCCCGGACGATTCGCGCGGGGTCGACGATCAGGATGCCGTCCGACACCGTCTCGAACACCGTGGCGAGCAGGCGGATGTGCTCCTCGCTGGCCTTGCGCGCGGTGATGTCCTCGACCGTTCCCTCGTAGTACTGGATGGCGCCGTCGCTGCCGCGCACGCAGCGCGCGTTCTCGGTGATCCAGATGACCGAGCCGTCGGCGCGGTAGACCTGCGCCTCGAAGTCCCTGACGACGCCGTCCTCGTCCATCGCGCGCTTGAAGGCGTCGCGCCGCGCGGGATCGACATAAAGCTGGCCGGCGATGTCCGTCAGGCCGGCGATGAGGGCCGCTGGCGATGCGAAACCATAGACGCGCGCCAGCGCCGGGTTCGCCCGCAGGTACCGGCCATCAGGCGTCGTCTGGTAGATCCCCTCGATGGCATTCTCGAAGAAGCGGCGGAAGGAGCCGGTCACCTTGAAGCCGGGCTCCGTGGCGACGCTGCCGCGCCGATGGTCGCCGGCGTCGGGCTGCGCCGGATCGGCCCGCGGATCTGCCCGCAGATCGACTCGTCTGTTGCTGTCCGGCACGCCCCCTCGCAGCCTTTGCGTCGGGCCGGGCATGGCCCGGCGCGGCGTCGTCCGACCTGGCGTCGGCGCTTGCGTCGCTGCTCCGGTGGGTCCCTGCTCTCGGTCGGCGCGTTCGGCGCTCGTGGCGTTCTTCTATCGCTGATTGCAGCAAGCGCCGTGCCAAGGCTGCAAGCGATGCAAGAGCAAGCGTTCTCGGGGCTCAGGCATGAGGCGCCCGCGGCCTATCCTGGCGATAGCGCCTGATTCATGGGCATTCGCCTAAGGCGCTATCGTCCTGGCACGTCGGCGCGCACCGGGGCCGCCGGCCCGCGCGTCACCAGCCAGATGCCGGCGGCGATCGGCAGGATGCCGGCAAGCTCAAGGGGCTCGACCGGCTCGCCGAGCAACAGCCAGCCGAACAACAGGCCGAGCGGCGGCATCAGGAAGTGGAGCGCGCTCGCGGCCGTGGCGCTGCCCGCGCGCAGCAGGAAGAACCAGAGCACGAAGCCGCCGAGCGAGACGGCGACGCCGTTGTAGGCGAGGACGAAGGCGAGCAGCGCGCCGGGCCGGATGGCGGCGGGATCCTCCACCGCCAAGCCGACGCCGCCGAGCACGGCGCCGGCACAGAGCATCTGGACGCCGACCACGGCGGCGAGCGACGCGCGCGGCGCCCAGCGCTTGAACAGCAGCGTGCCGGCGACGAGGGAGGCGAGGCCGGCCACCACGAAGGCGATCGCCGTCGCGTCCTCCCCGGTCACCACGATGCGGTTGCGCAGCACCAGTGCCACGCCGGCGAAACCGAGCAGCAGCCCGCCGATCTTGGCGCCGGTCAACCGCTCGCCGAGCACCGGCACGGCCAGCGCCGCGATGAAGATCGGGTTGGTGCTGATGATGATCGCGGCGAGGCCTGATGACACCGACTCAAGCCCGACCCAGACGAAGCCGTTGAACCCGGTCTGGTTCAGCATGCCGAGCGCAACCAGGCCGAGCCAGAGCCGCCAGCCGAGCCCGCGCAGCTCGCCGCGCGCCCAAGCCCAGCCGATGAGCGGCAGGGCGCCGAGCAGGAAGCGCATACCGAGAAAGAGGTTGGGCGGGCAGACCTCGAGCGCCAGCTTGGCGACGGCGAAGGCCGAGCTCCACACCAGGCAGAAGACGAGGACGAGCAGGACATAGCCGGGCGTGCCGGCGGCGAAGGAAGGCAAGGGCGGGGCCTGGGCTCAGGGGCGGGCGGCCACTATGCGGTCACCGGCCGCCGCCGGGCAATCGCGTGCTAATGTGCATCTCAGGGCTGCCGACAGGGAGGGCGCGATGATCCCGCTGCACGACGACAATCCCGTGCGCGAGCGCGCCGTCGTCGTCTATCTCGTCATCGGGCTGTGCGTCGGCATCTTCCTGTGGCAGCTCGGCCTCGGCGAGCGCCAGGGGCGCGCCGTCGTCGCCTCGCTCGGCATGATCCCGGCCGAGCTGTTCGGGCTCAAGCGGCCGACCGGCGCCTTCGCCATCCCGGAATGGTCGACGATCCTGACGTCGATGTTCCTGCATGGCGGCGTCCTGCACCTCGCCGGCAACATGCTGTTCCTCTGGGTGTTCGGGAACAACGTCGAGGACGCGATGGGGCATCTGCGCTTCGTCGCCTTCTACCTGCTGTGCGGCGCGGCGGCGGCGCTGGCGCAGGCGCTCGTCGATCCGGGCTCGCCGATCCCGATGATCGGCGCCTCCGGCGCCATCGCCGGCGTGCTCGGCGCCTACCTGCTGCTCTACCCGCAGGCGCGCGTGCTGACGCTGATCCCCTTCCTGCTCTTCTATACCGTGCGGCTGCCGGCCTGGGTCGTGCTCGGCCTCTGGTTCGGCGCGCAGATCGTCAACTCGCTGACCGCCGACCTGTCCAAGGGCGGCGTCGCCTGGCTGGCGCATGTCGGCGGCTTCGTCGCCGGCGTCCTGCTGATCGGCCTGTTCAAGCGGCGCGACGTGGCGCTGCTCGGCGGTGCGGCCGACATGCAGGCCAGCTACGAGGCGCTGCGCGCGCGGCCGCGCCCGCCGATCGTCGAGCGCGCCGGCCCGGCGCTGACGCGCGTCAAGCTGCGCGACCTGCCGAGCACGATCCGCCATCCGCGCGCCGGCAGCGTGCCGCGCGCGGGGAGCGCGCCGGTGCGCACGCGCAGTCCCTGGCGGTGAGGGCAGCGGTGCTGGGCAGGCTATGCCGCCACCGGCGCCGTCGCCGCTTCCAGCCAGCGCAGCGCCGCCGTCTCGCCGCCGGCCTTGAGCGCTTGCTCGTGCGCCGTGCGCACGCGCGCATGATAGGAGTCTAGCCAAGCGATCTCCGGCCCCGTCATCAGCGCCGGCTCGACCAGCGC
Organism: Alphaproteobacteria bacterium; assembly: GCA_016793965.1. GTDB lineage: Bacteria > Pseudomonadota > Alphaproteobacteria > JAEULF01 > JAEULF01 > JAEULF01. Next base: position 14,482 of record JAEULF010000469.1, read on the forward strand.
CCGGTCGATCGGCGCCAAGGTCAGCGTCTCGAAAGCGAGCATGGCGCGGTCGGGCTTGAACGGGCCGGCATCGGCGGGCGCGGGGATGACCGTCACCAGGTTCTCGATGCGGATGCCGTAGGCGCCGGTCTTGTAGTAGCCGGGCTCGTTCGAGACGATCATGCCGGGCTTCAGCGCCGCCTTGTTGGCGACCTTGGAGATGCGGTGCGGCCCCTCGTGCACGGAGAGGTAGCTCCCCACCCCGTGCCCCGTGCCGTGGTCGAAGTCGAGGCCGGCGGCCCAGAGCGGGGCGCGCGCCAGCGCGTCGATCTGCGAGCCCGTCGTGCCCTCGGGGAAGCGCAGGAGGGCCAGCGCGATGTGGCCCTTGAGCACACGGGTGAAGCGGTCGCGGTGCTCGTCCGTCGGCGCGCCGACAGCGACGGTGCGCGTGACGTCGGTGGTGCCGTCGACCTATTGCCCGCCGCTGTCGACCAGCAGGAGCTGGCCCGGCTCGACGCGCCGGTTGGTGCGCGCGGACGCGCGGTAATGGACGATGGCGCCGTTGGGGCCGGCGCCGGCGATGGTGTCGAAGGAGAAGTCGCGGAAGCGCTCGCCCCGGCGGCGGAAGGCGGCGAGCTGGGCGACGACGTCGAGCTCGGTCAGCTTGCCTTTCGGCGCCTCCGCGGCCAGCCAGGCAAGGAAGCGCACCATGGCCAGCCCGTCGCGCCCATGCGCGGCGCGCGCACCGGCGATCTCCTGCGGCGTCTTGCAGGCCTTGGGCAGCGTGCACGGGTCGTCGGCCGGGACCAGCTTGGCGCCGGCCGCCTGCAGCCGGTCGGCGATCCAGGCCGGCGCCGTCGCGGGATCGAGCATGACCCGCTTGCCGCCTTCCTTGATGAGGGCCTCGAGCGCCGG
>JAEULF010000470.1 GCA_016793965.1 Alphaproteobacteria bacterium
TTGACCCTCTGGCCGAAGGGCCTCTACCGGTACCGCGGCCATGCTGCCGCCAATGCCGACCAGGAGCGCTGGACCGCCGATGCGATGGCTCGCGCAACTCGCCGCCTGGTTCGCCGGCAAGCCTGATCGCAGCGCGCGCGCGGCAGCAGCGGGCGACGCGGATACGGCGTTCACCCGCCCGGCCACCTGGACCGACGCCGTCCATGTCGCGCGCCTGCTGCGCGAGGCTGGCGTCCGGTTCGTCCTGGTCGGCGGCTATGCCCTGCAGGCGAACGGCATCGTGCGCGCCACGGGCGACGTCGACGTCGTCGTGGAGGATTCGCCGGCGAACAACCGGCGCTGGATCGCCGCCTTGTCGGCTCTCCCGGACGGTGCGGCGCGCGGCCTGATGGGCGAGGACCGCCCGTTCCCGGTCGAGCCCGACGACCTGGGCGACGAGCCGGGCCTCATCCGCATCAACGACGCGTTCACGGTCGACGTCATGCCGCGCGCTTGCGGCCTGAGCTACGCCGACCTGGAGCCGCACGTCGCCACGCTCGACATCGACGGCGTCGGCATCCCGGTCCTCGACCTTGCAGGGCTGCCGCGCCCCAAGCAGGGGCTGCGCGAGAAGGACGTGGCCGACCGGCGGCAGATCGAGCTGGCGCTTGCGCGGATGCGCGAGGGCGACTGATGAGGCCAGCGCGGGCGAAAGCGCGTGCCGTTCCCCAGGAGCGGGTGACAGTGCATGGGCTGGCGCGCTATCCCCTGGGCACAGCCGCAGTGACCCCGAGGACTTGCCGCCATGGACCTGCCCTACCGCTCAGCCGTCAAGCTCGCCGCCGCGATCAGGAAGCGCAAGGTCGGCTGCCTGGAGCTGCTCGACCTCTATCTCGACCGCGTCGAGCGGCACGACACGATGCTCAACGCGGTTTGCGTGCTTGACGCCGAGCGCGCCCGCGTGCGCGCGGCGGCGGCCGACCGGGCGCTCGCCAGGGGCAAGGTCTGGGGCCCGCTGCACGGCGTGCCGATGACGATCAAGGAGAGCTTCGACGTCGCCGGCCTGCCGACCACCTGGGGCGACCCCGCGCTGAAGGCCAATGTCGCGGCCCAGGACGCGCTCGCCGTCGAGCGCTTCAAGGCGGCCGGCGTCACGCTGTTCGGCAAGACCAACGTGCCGCTGATGCTCGCCGACTGGCAGAGCTTCAACGCGATCTACGGCACCACCAACAACCCGTGGGACATCGCGCGCTCGCCCGGCGGCTCGTCGGGCGGCTCGGCCGCAGCGCTTGCGGCGGGGCTGACCGGCATCGAGGCCGGCAGCGACATCGGCGCCTCGATCCGCAATCCCGCGCATTACTGCGGCGTCTACGGCCACAAGCCGACCTGGGGCATCTGCTCGCCGCGCGGCCAGGCGCTGCCCGGCCGCGTCAGCCAGGCCGACATCTCCGTCGTCGGCCCGATGGGCCGCTCGGCCGAGGACCTCGCGGTCGGGCTCGACGTCATGCTGGGGATGGACGCGGTCGACGGCGCCGGGCTGCAGGTCCGCCTGCCCAAGCCGCAGCGGAAGAAGCTCAAGGACTTCAAGGTCGCCGTCATGCTCGACGACCCGAACGCGCGGGTCGACCGGCAGGTGCAGGAGCGGCTGCAGGCGCTCGCCGACTTCCTGCGCGCCAGCAAGGCCGCGGTGTCCTACGCGGCCCGCCCGGCGATCGATACGGCAGAGGCGCAGCGCGTCTACATCCACCTGCTGCGCGCGGCGACCTCCGCGCGCCAGAGCGACGAGCAGTTCGCGCGCAACCGCGACGTCGCCCAGAAGCTCGACAGCGCGGACGACAGCTACTACGCGCGCATGACGCGCGCCAACGTGACGCCGCATCGCGACTGGCTGGCCGTCAACGAGCGGCGCCACCAGATGCGGCTCGCCTGGGCGGCGTTCTTCGAGGAATGGGACCTGCTGCTCTGCCCGGCGGCGTCCTCGGCCGCCTTCCCGCACGACCAGAAGGGCGAGCGCCACGAGCGCACGATCCTCGTGGACGGGCGCAAGGAGCCGACCACCGACCAGCTCTTCTGGGCCGGCTACAGCGGCTGCTTCTACCTGCCCTCGACCGTGGCGCCTTGCGGCTTCACGCGCGAGGGCCTGCCCGTCGGCGTGCAGATCGTCGGTCCGCAATACGGCGACCTGGCCTGCATCGCCTTCGCCAAGCTGCTCGAGCGCGAATGGCAGGCCTTCGTGCCGCCCAAGGGGTACGACTGAGGGGCGAAGGCTTCCCGCCAGGGCGACCGCTGCGCTAGGGTGCCGCAGCCTGCAGCGGAGGCTGCCGCCATGAAGCACGAGCGCATCGACGTCGATCCCCGGATCATGATGGGCAAGCCGGTGATCCGCGGGACCCGGATCACGGTCGAGCACGTGCTCCGCAAGCTCGCCGCGGGGCTCAGCGCCGCCGAGATCATCGACGACCACCCGCATCTGACGGGTGAGGACATCAGGGCGGCCCAGGCCTTCGCCGCCGACTACCTGGCCGGCGAGGAGGTCTTCCTCGCGTGACCGCCCCGCGCTTGCGGTTCCTGGCCGACGAGAACTGTGATCGCAAGCTCGTTGCCGGGCTGGCGACGGCTGGGCACGATGCACGGCATGTCGCCGATAGCGATCGGGGCGCACCCGACGACCGCATCCTCGCGACCGCCGCCGCGGAGAGGCGCATCCTGGTCACCGAGGACAAGGACTTCGGCGAGCTGGCGCTGCGACGCGGGCAAGGCGCGATAGCGGTCATGCTGCTGCGCATGGAGTCCGCCGGTTCGAGCGAGAAATTGCGCCGGGTTCTGCAGGTGGCGGACTTGCTGGGCGAGCGGCTGCACGGTTCCTTCGTCGTCATCGGCCCCGCGGCGCACCGCTTGCGCCGGCTATAGGGCAGGCGCTCAGCACGACGCTTGTCGGGGAGCGCAGAAGGCGTCAATCAACTTATGGCTCGCGGGCGCCTCCCATCTTGGCTTCCCCGCTGGCGCGCCCTGCGGCTTCACGCGCGAGGGCCTGCCTGTCGGCGTGCAGATCGTCGGTCCGCAATACGGCGACCTGGCCTGCATCGCCTTCGCCAAGCTGCTCGAGCGCGAATGGCAGGCCTTCGTGCCGCCCAAGGGGTACGAATGAGGGGCGAGGCTCAACGCTTGCATGTGATGAAGACCGTGAACGGCTTCGCCATCTCGGCAATGTCGGCAGGCGCGAGATCCTTCCCGGTCGGCTTCGCCTTCGGAAGGACGCCATAGGATTCGAGAAAGCCGCGCGCGACCGTGCCTTTGACGGCGAAGTTCACGTTTTGCGGCAAACTTCCTGTCTCCTGCATCATCTTGCGCGCGTTCAGCGTCGCGACGATGACGCCGATGACGTTGCCCGAAGAATCGAGGAGCGGACCGCCGCTGTTGCCGCCCTGGATCGGCGCCGTGATCTGGACCTCGGCGCTGTTGTTGGCGAAGCCGACCATGGCGCTCAGGATGCCGGTCGTGAGCGTGCCTGCCTCGGAATGGTTGCCCGCCAAGGGGAAGCCGAAGACCACGACGCCTTCGCCGAGCCGAAGCGGCCTGCCGTCGCGGAACATGGCGACGCTGGGCGGCGCCGCGCCGGTTGCGAGGAGAGCGAGGTCATTGGCCTGGTCGCCGCCGAGCAGGGTCGCCTTGGTGATCTCACCGCGCAGGTTTCGAATGGTCACGTCCTTGCAGCGGCCGGCCACATGGTGATTCGTCAGCACGTGGCCGGCATCGCTGACGAAGAAGCCCGTGCCGAAGCTCCCGCTCGCCGGCTCGGCTGGCGCCGCCCCCTGGCTCGGCGGCGGGCCGAGATACGCCATCGCCTCGGTGCGGTCGAGGCCGAAGGTGAAGCGGATCGGGATGCCGCGATCGGACGTGCCCATGCCGTAGCCCGACGTCATCGACAGGGCCGTGAAGCGGAAATGCGCGCTCTGCCCGTCGCTGCAGTACAGGATGCCGACCCCGATCGAGCTGCCGGTGTAGCGGAACTGGCCCTGGCAGGTCAGGCCCTTGCCGTCGCTGACCGCGATCGTGCCCGTGCGGTCCATCTCGCCGACCGCCGTGCCGGTGAACTCGTCCGGCGAGTTGCCGAGGCGGCCGATCACGTTCGCCGTGACGGAGCACCCGCCGAGGACCGCACCCGCCAGCAGCACTGCCGCCAAGCGCATGACCGACCTCCTTCCGCATCACGCTCATGGTGATAGTGGCGCGCGGCATTGTCAATTTCCGCGCTTTGGCCGCACTGGCCTCCCTGGAAAGGCGCATTGCCGGAGGGCGCGCCGCGCGGACCGGCATGGGCGGTCGCTAGTCCTTGCCGAACCGCGCGACCCGCTTCGCCGTCTCGGGATCGAGGAATCCCCGCACCGTGGCGTCGGTCTCCAGGCGCATCGCCTCCTCCAACGAGGCGCGCGGCGCCACGGCCAGGACGCGCTTCAGGTCGCGCACGGCGCCTTGCGGCAGGGCGGCGACGCGGCGGGCGAGGGCTTCGGCCTCGGCGAGCAGCGCTGCCGGGGGAACGACCTTGGTGGCCAGGCCCCATTCCAACGCCTTCTGCGCGTCGAAGCGCTCGCCGAGCAGGATCATCTCGCGTGCGCGGGCGAGGCCGGCCAGGCGCGGCAGCAGCGCCGTCACCGCGCCGGTGACGAAGACGCCCAGCGCGATCTCCGGGAAGAAGAAGCGCGTGCCCTCGGCGGCGACGACGAGGTCGCAATTGATCGTCCATTCCAGCCCGCCGCCGACCGCCCAGCCGTGCACCGCGCCGACCACGACCTTCGGGCCGAAGCAGAGGGCGCGCGTCACGTCCTGGATGCGCTCGATATAGGCGCGCGTCGCCGCCTCGCCGGTCGCCTGGCGGTCGAACTCCTTGAGATCGTCGCCGGCGCAGAAGGCGCGACCGGCCCCGGCCAGCAGCAGCACGGACGCGCCGGGATCGGCATGGCCGGCCTGCAATGCCGCCACCAGGTCCTCGAGCAGCTCCGGGTTGATGGCGTTGAGCCGGTGCGGCCGGTTGAGCGTGATCCGGCAGATCCCGTCCCTGGTCTCGCGCAGCACCGTTCCCGCCATCGTCATCTCCTGAAGACGCGCCGCGTCTTGCCCTCGCTGCGCGGCAGCGTGCCGTGCGGCAGCAGGGCCACCCGCGCCGTCATGCCGAGCGCGCGCTTCGCCGCCGCCTCGATCGCCTGGACGAGACCGGGCGCTGCTTCTTGCCCCGGCGACTGCTCTGCCGCCAGCTCCGCCTCGATCGGCAGGTGGTCGTAGGGACCCGGCCCGTCGAGGACGATGCGGTACTCGCCCGACAGCGCCGGGAAGCCGTTGACCAGCCCGGCGACCTGCGCCGGGAAGGCGTTGATGCCGCGCACCACCACCATGTCGTCGCTGCGCCCGACGACGCGGAAGCGCGGCGCCGTCCGGCCGCAACGCGCGCGCCCCAGTCCCGTCAGCACGACGATGTCGCCGGTGCGGAAGCGCACCAGAGGCTGGCATTCGCGCGACAGGTGGCTCAGCACCAGCTCGCCCTCGCTGCCCTCGCGCCAGGGCAGCGGCGCCCCGTCGCCGGGCGCCACCAGCTCCGGCCATAGCACGTCCATCGCCATGAAGTGCAGGTCGTTGTCGACCGCGCTCTGGCCGGCGAGATTGCAGAACACGTCCGACACGCCGTAGTTGGCGTTGCGCGCCTTGAAGCCCCAGACCGCCTCCAGCCGCTGCCGGAAGGCGGGCTGGTCGAGCCCGGCCTCGCCGCCGAAGAGCCCGAGCTTGAGGCCGAGGTCGCGCGG
>JAEULF010000474.1 GCA_016793965.1 Alphaproteobacteria bacterium
ACCCAGGTCGCCGATTCCGGCGGCATCCTCGCCGGCGCCGGCCGGCCGGGGCGGCTGATCCGGGAGTTCGGCTGAGCCGCAGGCCGCTCAGCCCCGGCCGACGAAGGGCATCTTCGTCGCCATCACCGTCATGAACAGCACGTTGGCGTCGAGCGGAAGGCTCGCCATGTGCACGATGGCGTTGCCGACATGCTCGACGTCCATCAGCGGCTCCGCGGCGATCTGGCCGTTCGCCTGCGGCACGCCGTCCTTCATGCGCGCCGCCATGTCGGTGAAGGCGTTGCCGATGTCGATCTGGCCGACGGCGATGTCGTACTTCCGCCCGTCGAGATTGGCCGACTTGGTCAGCCCGGTGACGGCATGCTTGGTCGATGTGTAGGCGATCGAGTTGGGCCGCGGCGCATGCGCGGAGATCGAGCCGTTGTTGACGATGCGGCCACCCTTCGGGCTCTGCGCCTTCATGATCTTGAACGCCTCCTGGATGCACAGGAAGGAGCCGGTCAGGTTGGCGTTCACCACGGTCTGCCATTGCTCGAAGGACAGGTCCTCGAGCGGGATCGCCGGGGCGCCGGTGCCGGCGTTGTTGAACAGGAAGTCGAGCCGGCCGAAGGTCTCCTTGGCCTTGGCGAAGAGCGCCCTGACCGAGGCCGGATCGCCGACGTCGGTCGGCACGGCGAGCGCCTTGACGCCTGCCTTTTGCGCCTCGGCGGCGACCTTGTCCAAGGGCTCCTTGCGCCGCCCCGCCAAGGTCACGTGGAAGCCGGCCTTGGCGAGGCCGAGCGCCGCCGCCTTGCCGATGCCCGTTCCCGCGCCCGTCACCAGGGCGACCTTTCCGCTCGCTGCCATTGGCTGGATTCCTCGTTGCTCGATCGATGCCTCGTCCCGGCGGCGCCCGCCGCGGGGCGTGGCCGCATCAGACCCCGATTCGCGCGCTGGGGCAATGATCCGGGCGCCATGCGCGAACGAGGACGCGCTGGGCCGGCATGCCGGAAGCTCTTGCCTGGCGGTCGCCAGCACCGTAGCTAGCCCTCGCCGACCAGCAGCCGGAGGAGCCGCGGATGCATGACCTTCTCCCCATCTTCGTCGCCGTGTTCCTCGCCGAGCTCGGCGACAAGACGCAGCTCGCCACGCTGCTCTTCGCGTCGTCGCGAGAGGCGAGCCCGCTCGGCGTGTTCGCCGCATCGGCGGCGGCGCTCGTGCTCTCAACGGCTCTCGCGGTCTTCGTCGGCACGCTCGCCAGCCGCGTGATCGTCGGCGTGCCGCTCAAGCTGATCGCCGGCATCGGTTTCGTCGCCATCGGCGGCTGGATGATCGTCGAGCACTTGCGGGCGGCGTGACCCGGCGTCAAGCCGCGACGAGAAGGCCGTACGTGGCGAGCCAGCCGAGGATCGCCGCTTGGACGAAGCGATCGCGCAGCAGGACGTCGACCGGCGAGCCGGCCTCGCGCTCGACGTAGAGGATCTGGAGGTAGCGCAGGATGCCGGCGGCGACGAACGGCACGGTCGCGACCATCCAGCGCGTGCCGAGGCGGGCCATCACCGCGTGATCGGTCGTATAGACCACGTAGGCCACGAGCAGGCCGCCGAGCAGCATGGCGATCGCGGCATCCAGGAAGGGCAGGTTGTAGCCCGCCAGGCTCGGCCTGTGCGTCTCGTTGACGCCGTGGACGAGGTCGTGGCGGCGCTTCGCGAAGGCGAGAAAGAGCGAGAGCTGGCCGGCCATCACGAGGATCCAGGGCGAGGGCTCGACCGCGATCGCCGCCGCGCCGGCAAGGATGCGCAAGAGGAAGCCCGCTGCGATGGCGAGCGCGTCGACGATGGCGACGTGCTTCAGCTTCAAGCTGTAGAGCAGGTTGACGAAGAGCAGGGCCAGCGCAGCAAGCCCGGCGCCGGGCGCGACCGCGAAGGCGAGGCCGACGCCGGCAACCGCGCAGCCGAGCGCCAGGAGCAGCGCTGCCCGCGGCAGCACTGCGCCGCTGGCGACCGGACGCTCTCGCTTTGCCGGGTGGCGGCGGTCGGCGTCGCGGTCGCAGACATCGTTGAGCGCGTAGACCGCGCTCGAGGCGAGGCAGAAGGCGACGGCCGCCGCAAGGGAAGCGCCGATGCTGGCGGCGTCGATCGCGCCAGGCGCCATGACCAGAGGCAGCACTACCGCCGCGTTCTTGACCCAGTGCGCCGGTCGCGCGAGGCGGAGCAGATCGCGCGAGATCATGACGCGCCGCCGGGCCTGGTCCGGCCGAATCCTGCCACCATGCAGAGGAGCAGCACGAAGCTCATGAACCAGGCGAACTGTCCGTACCGATCGAGGTCGTTCAGATCGTAGAAGAACATGGAGGGGGGGTGGAGCGCCAAGGCAGCAGCGGCGAGCCAGCGCCAGGTGCCTGGCAGGCGCCAGGGCAGGACGAGCACGAGCAAGGCAGCGGCCAGAAGGGCTCCCTGCTCCCAGCCGCCGATCCAGCGCGGCAGCTGCGCGGCGACGGCGCCTATGGCGGGCGAGTCGACCGCGCCGCGCATCAAGTCGAGACCTGCGGAGATCCAGGTTTCCGGGGGCGCGGGCCGAAATTGGCCAGCGATCGATGCCGCGGTGGTGAACGGCACCCAGATACCGGCGAAGGCGAGATTGTGCGCGAGCGGCAGGCCGAGCGGCGCCAGCCCGGCAGCCAGGCCAAGCAGGCCTCGTCCGTCGCGCCGGCGTGCGGCAACCAGCGCAAGCTGCGCGGCGATCACCGCTGCGCCGAGCAGCAGGTTGGAGCGCAGCAACGCCGCTGCCGCGAGCCAGGCGCCGACCGCGGCCATGGACCCGATGCTCTTCGCGTCTGTCGGGTCGGACCTGAGCAGGCGCAGGTATCCCGCCACCGCGAGAACGAGAGCGAGCAAAGCCGCAGGCTCCGACCAACCGGCGGCTGTCAGGTCCGCATAGTAGCGGAAGTCGAGACCGAACGCCTTGAGCGGCGCGCCGAGCAGCATCAACGTGCAGATGCCCGCCGCGACCCATGGGCCGACGACGACGCTCGCCAGTCGGAAGACGGCCCAAGGCAGCAGCAGCAGGATCCCGATGGCGAGGCCGTGGCTCTCCCCGAACAGCAGCCGCTCCGCGGCGCGCAGGTATCTGTAGCCGATCTGGAAGAAGTAGACGGACTCGCCGCCGCGCAGGGCCTCCAGCACGTTGCCCGCCAGCAGGTCGCGCGCGATCTGCCGGCCGGCTCCCTCGTAGAACAGGCCGTCATTGCCGCCCTGCAGGATCGGAACGCGGGTGAGCAGTCCCGGATCGAGCCACAGCGCGGCGAGCACCGCGCCGGCGACGGGCAGCACGAGGCCAGCAGCGGACAGTCCCCAGCGCACGGACAGGAGCAGCGCCGCCGCGGCGGTCAGGAACTGGACCCCCATGCGCAGGACGCCGGCCCGGGCGCCGGAGGCCGGCATGCTCAGGTGGACCGCGAGCTCCTGGCGCTGGCCGATGCGCGCGAAGACGAGAGTCCGCTCGACCATCACGCTCGTCACCGCGCGGCAGCGCGCGCCTGCTGCCGCTGCCGCCTGAGCGTCGCCCTCGCCAGGCAGGAAGGCGGCGCCGCGCCAGCAAATCTCGCCGCCGACCGCTTGGTATGGCAGGCGGAGCAGGTAGACGAGCGGCACGGAGTCACGGGACATGTCATTCAAGCTGCCGAACCAGTTCAGGAAGTCCTCGTTGAGGAATCCCGGGCGCAAGGCGCCCACGGTCTCGAAAGAGACGCCCGTCGCGGAGCGAGAGAGCGGCGAGGCGCGCCATGCGGCATCGGCCGACCAGGCGAGCGGCGCCGCGGTCGTGGCCCTGTACCGCCAGCACCCGGCCGCCGCCGGATCGCACCGCTGCGCCTGCGGATAGGCGCGATCGAACATGGCGAGCACCTGGTCGTGCACATGCGGCGGCAGCGCCTCGCGCAGATGCGCCGCGTCGCTTTCGCGCGCCGGCGCCACGACCTGGAAGCCCTCGTGCACGACGGGAACCTCGACCAGCCAGGCAGCGCTTCCAAAGACCAGGGACACGAGCATCGCCGCCGCTCGCATGCGGATGCCGCGCGCCGTCCCCGCGGCGCAAAGCAGCGCGAACGCGCCGGCGATGGCGGCTTCCCACGGTTGCGCCAGGGGAAGCCGCAGCACGAGCAGGACCACGGCCAACGCGATCGACGGCCGGCTGCATGCGCATGACAGAAGCGACAGCGAGGCAGCGCGGAAGGCGGCGGCATCGTAGATCGGCATCGACTGTCCGGCGCCCCTGTTTCGCCACCCGGCCAAGTTAGGCTAGCACAGCGGTGGAATGCGACCATCGGCAGCTTCCCACCTCGGAGCAGGCGAATGCCCGACGATGCCCGGCACGGACCAGCGGTGACGATCGCTCGCTGGATGCGGATGCGGATGCGGATGCGGATCGCGGTCGATCAGGCCGACCGGCTCCCGGTCTGCATCCTGCGCACCGCCGCAGCGATCCTGCTCGTCGTCCTTTCGGCGCAAGGACCGATCGCCGAAGCGATCGAGCAGCGCCGGGTGCGTGCCCTGGCGGCGTCGGTGGCCGATGACGCTGCGGGCATGCCGATCATGCAGGCAATCCTCGAGCGCCATCCGCGGGCGATCGAAGACGTCGCGGTTTGGCGCAATGCGCGCCGCAAGGACTATGTGTTGCCGGAGGGCGCCGTTGCCGTCCGTCTCGCCCAGGCGTTCGACATCGAGTTCGACCGCGGCCTGAGCGCGGCCTCCGTTCCGGCGTTGCGGCACCTCGCCGCGGCCATGGCAGATCTTGCCGAAGGTGCAACTCCAGCACCGGCCATCAGCGACCCTGGCTGCCAGGCGCGAATGGGCACGCTGGCGACCGGCGACAGCGCCGCCTCGCGGCAGGTCGCCGCCCTGATCCGTATGGCGCCCGCCAGCCATGCGCCGGACGAAGCCGAGGTCGGGGACCGCGCGCTCGAAACGCTCCGGTCGGTGATCGAGGCACGCGGCCTCGATGACTGCGCCGCCCTGGCCGATCTCTACCGATCGGTGGCAGAGATGCCCGACGCCGATGTCCGGGCCGCCGTCAGGGCCTTGCTGTCGCCGCATGCGGCGCCGTGACGGCTGGCTCTCGGTGGCCGGGCGCACGGCGCGCTGGCGGAGAGGGTGAGATTCGAACTCACGGGACCCGTGAGGGTCCACTGGTTTTCGAGACCAGCCCGATCGACCGCTCCGGCACCTCTCCGCGCGCGCGACCGGCTGCTGTCCGAACGGGAACGGCGAGCCGGGGTCGAAGGAGGGCGGGACACTAGCCAAGACGCCCGCCGCTCGCAAGGTCGGAAGACCGCCGCGCCATGGCCGCGCGACCTGCCTCTGGGGCCGTCTTCAGCCGGACAGCGCCGCGCGCCATGCCACGGCGGCGCCGACGCTCATCACCACGGCGGCGAAGACCAGGGACAGCGCGCGCTTGCGGCCGGCAAGACGGGCGCTCAGCCTGGCGCCCGCCAGGCTCCCGGCGAGCCCGCCAAGCGCCATCAGGCCGGCGACCGGCCAATCCACCAACCCGGACAGCGCATAGCTGGCGGCAGTCGCGGCGCCAAAGGCCGTGACGGCGACCAGCGACGTGCCGATCGCTTGGACGAGCGGCATGCCGGTCGCGGCGACGAGCGCCGGCACGATCAGGAATCCGCCGCCGATCCCGAAGAAGCCGGACGCGGTGCCCGTGGCCAGTCCGGCCCCGAGGAGGCGCGGCAGCAGACGGCGCGCGGACGCGGCCGAGAGCCTGACGTCGGGCGCCTCGCCGCCGCGGCGCGGCAGGAGCATCGCTGCGCCGACGGCGATCATCACCAGGCCGAACAGCGCCAGCAGCCGCTGCCCGTCGAGTGCCTTGCCGAGCGCCGCGCCGGACCACGCGCCGACGATGCCCGCGGTCGCGAATGCGCCGGCGCA